>CAYVHC010000053.1:0-8444 GCA_964451025.1 uncultured Bifidobacteriaceae bacterium | reverse complement strand
ATTAGCACTGTCTACAACAACCTTAATTCCTTCGCCTACACGTCCAAAGCGTTTTTTCATATCTTCAATATAGTCAGGAATTAAATCATATTCGTTTAAAATACCCGGAGTTACAGCAGGAAGCTTGAGTTCATATTCTTTTAAAGTCAATGCTTTAACTTCTTTTATCTGTTCTTCATTCAAAGAAGATTTTGCATAAGTCATTTTCAAACCATTATACTGACTTGGATTATGACTTGCAGTAATTATCATTGCGCCTGAAACAGGTGCATATTTAGTTATAAATGGCGGAAGACCAACAACTTCCGAATAATATCCCAATGGAGTCGGAGCTAAACCCATGTCAACAACATTTGCACCACAAGAGCGAATACCTTCTATAAGAGATTTAGAAAGTGCAGGTGAATGCAATCTTGCGTCTCTGCATACAGTTATCCAAATTTCAGACGGCTTAAGTTTTGTTTGTTCTTCCAAATACTTAACGAATCCGCGTCCTGTATAGTAGAAAACTTCCTCGGTTACATTCTCGCCGTAAATTCCTCTTATATCGTTTTTACCAAATGCTGATACGTCTAACATTGCTCCTCCTTAAAATCGTTTATACTATAATAATAACATGGACAAATCCAAGAATAATATAATATTTATTCTGCCTGCATTAATCGGAACTTTTATTTTCATAATCATTCCGATATTTTGCTCGTTTGCACTGAGTTTCACGGAATGGGATTTATTAAACGAAATCAAATTTGTCGGATTGGAAAATTACAAAAGCGTTTTATCTGAACCGGATTTTTTACAAATCTTCGCTAATACTTTTGTTTACGCCATTTCTACAACCGTTTTTGCAGTAATAATTCCGCTTTTAATAGCAGCTGCATTGAATACTAAAATTCGCGGAAGTGAAATTTTTAAAACAATTTATTTTCTGCCTTTCATTACTCCGGCTGTAGTTATAGCGATTGTGTGGTCTTGGATTTTTGATCCGAATATAGGAGGAATAAATCTCCTTTTCAAAACACATTTAAACTGGCTTTTTGATACCAGACTTGCCATGCCTGTCCTCATATTTGTATCAGTATGGAAACTTATCGGATACAATGTAGTCCTGTTTTTAACCGGTTTTTCAACGATTAACCAAAATATTTACGAAGCTGCAAAAATCGACGGAGCGGGGGTAAAAGAAACTTTTTTTGATATAACACTGCCGCTATTAAAACCTACTATTTATTTCGTGACACTCGTAACCGCAATTTCTTCATTCCAAATTTTTGACCTTATTTACGTTATGACCTCAGGAGGTCCGAATAATTCAACAAACGTAATCGTATACTCTATTTACAAATACGCATTTGAATACTTCGATATCGGAAAATCTTGCGCTTTAGCTTACATTTTATTTGGAATAATTTTCGTATTGGCACTTGCTCAAAAACAATTCCACAATAGCTAAAAATGCTCAATTTATTATCAAATCCGTCCTTATCATTACAGCATTCTCTCAATTTCAAAATCTCTTTTTCACTAATATTGTCCAATAATTGTATTATTTCTTTTATATCTTCTGTCTTTGCCATAAGCACCACCTTTTATAAACTATCAATTAACAAAATAAATTATAATTTATCGTATTGTTATTGTCAAGAGTATAAAATTAAACTATGGATGAACAAAAAATATTAGAGAATTTTGGAATAAATTTCAAACACTACAGAAACAAAGCAAAATTATCACAAGATGATATTGCAGATATTACAGGTTTTAGCAAACCATATATAAGCAATGTTGAATGTGCAAAACACAACCTTTCTCTTGTAAATGCTGTAAAATTCGCGAATGTAGTTAACAAAACTGTCGACGAAATGATAAGAGATTTATAAATTCAACATAAAAAAAGACTAGGTGTTTTCAAAACACTAGCGGAAGCCGGAGGCGGGAGCGTGGTTGAGAAAACACCTAGTCTTTTTAAACGAAATCTTTTTATTTTAAAATCAGCGCTTTATCTTCAAAATAATTGAGTTTCATTGCCTGCTTAACTTCTGTCAAAGTTGCAGCAGCAACTTCTTTAGCTTTTTGAGTACCTTCTACAAGGATGTCATAAACCGCACCTAAATCTTGTTCATACTCTTTACGTCTTGCTCTGATTGGTTCAAGCTCCTCATTAACAATGCTGTTCAAGAAACGTTTTACCTTAACATCCCCTAAACCGCCGCGTTGATAATGTTCTTTGACTTCATCCAAAGATGCATACTCATTCCAATAGCGTTCAAAGTGTTCAGGACGACAAAATGCATCAAGGTACGTAAATACCGTATTGCCCTCAACATGTCCGGGGTCAGTCACTTTAAGGTGAGTCGGATCTGTGTACATGCTCATAATTTTCTTTTGAACATCTTCTGCCGAATCTGACAAGTAAATACAATTGCCAAGAGACTTACTCATCTTAGCCTTACCATCAATCCCGGGAAGACGCATGCAAACCTGATTATCAGGTAATAATGCTTTTGGCTCAACAAGAACCTCTTCATAAATATGATTAAATTTTCTAACGATTTCTCTGGTTTGTTCAATCATCGGAAGCTGATCTTCTCCAACCGGAATAACATCAGCTTTAAACGCTGTAATATCAGCAGCCTGACTTATCGGGTAACATAAGAAACCAACCGGAATGCTTGATTTAAAATCTCTCATCTGGATTTCACTTTTTACAGTCGGATTCAATTGCAATCTTGCCAGAGTAACCAAATTCATATAGTAAAAAGTAAGCTCAGTTAATTCTGTAATCATTGATTGAATAAATATAGTAGAAAGTTTTGGATCTAAGCCAACTGACAAATAATCAAGAGCGACTTCCATGATATTTTGACGAACCTTTTCCGGATTATCAAAATTATCGGTAAGTGCCTGAGCATCAGCAATCATGATATAGATATTTTTATATTCACCGGAATTTTGCAGCTCAACCCTGCGCTTAAGCGAACCTACATAATGTCCCAAGTGTAATCTTCCTGTTGGTCTGTCACCTGTTAAAATTGTTTTTGCCATAAAAATATCTCTCCAAACTCTTGTATAAAAAAAGAAGCTCTTTTGGAGCTTCTTTGTAAATGGTTGCGGGAGCTGGATTTGAACCAACGACCTTCGGGTTATGAGCCCGACGAGCTACCAGACTGCTCCATCCCGCGATATTATATTTTCAACACTTCTATTATGCTCCGTAAAAATAAAAAATCAAGTACCTGCTTTTTTTATTAATTTGTAAAGTTATGTAAAAATAATTAAATATACTGAAATTGTACATACAAAATATTCTTTATATATATACAAACCTTTCATACAACCTACACACTAACCTTCTACACATGAGGAATTATTAACAAAGATTCCAAGCCTTTCTTTATTTAAGAAAGGCTTTTTATTTACCTGTTGAGCGAATGTCATATTTGTGATAGTATATTGTATGAAGAGGAACTAGGCAGATGGGCTATAAAATATTAAATAAAAAAGAATTATGTCCAAATCAGTATGAAATAGTAATTGATGCTCCTTATGTTGTTAAAAATGCACAGGCAGGGCAGTTTATTATTTTTAGAGCTGAAGAAAACGGAGAAAGAGTTCCGCTTACTATTGCAGATGTAGATAAAACCAATGGCAAATTAACACTTGTTTTCATGGCTGTTGGTTATTCAACTAAAAAACTTGCAGCTCTTAATATCGGTGATGAGCTGATTGATATTGTCGGACCACTCGGAAAACCAACAGAAATTAAGAAGTACGGCACTGTAGTATGCCTTGCTGGCGGTTATGGCGCTGCACCTTGCTACTTAATAGCGAAAGCTTTCAAAGAAGCCGGTAATAAAGTTTACATGATAATGGGTGCAAGAAATAAAGATTTAATATTCTGGCAGGATAAAATGAAAGATGCTTGCTCTGAATTGTTTATAACAACCGATGACGGTTCTTTAGGCGAAAAAGGATTTGTAACTCAGGTTCTTGGAAGATTAATAGAATCAGAAAAAATTGATTATGCAATTGCAGTAGGTCCTATGCCAATGATGAGAGCTGTTGCAGACTTAACAAGAGACAAAGGAATTTACACAGAAGCAAGCATGAATCCAATCATGGTTGATGGAACAGGAATGTGCGGAGCATGCAGAGTTACCGTAGGCGGTAAAACAAAATTTGCCTGTGTGGACGGACCTGACTTTAATGCACACGAAATCGATTTTGACGAAGTTATAAACAGAACAAAGATTTATAAAGACGAAGAGAGAAAGCGCAGTGAAAACTGCAATTTGTTGAAAATGGCAAAGTAAGTAATATAGGAGATAATGAATGGCACCTCGTGATCAAGAAAAATCAATACCTTTATGTCCGCTTATGAGCGTTGGCTCACAGGTTGAAATTGTTTGTATGCAAGAAAACTGCGCGTGGTATTTAAAAAACTATAAGATATGCTCGGTTTATATGATGGCACACAACTCTATGCTTGATGTTCAAGCTAAACAAGCGAAAGCAAAGCAAGCTCAAGCTAACAGTTAACAGATTTTAAAAGCCGGCGTGACCGGCTTTTTATATTTAAGGGGAGATATTAATTAATGAAAAACACTGTCGTTATCGGAGCTCAATGGGGAGACGAAGGAAAAGCAAAAATAACAGATTTACTAGCAGAACAAGCCGACTTAATCATAAGATACCAAGGCGGATGTAATGCCGGACATACAGTTGTAACAGGAGGAAAAACTTACAAATTTCACCTGATACCTTCAGGAATTTTATACGACAACACCACTTGCTTTATTGGTGCCGGAACAGTAATTCATCCGGAATCTTTTGAAAAAGAATTAAATGAATTGAAAGCAGAAGGAGTTAATTTTAAGAACCTTAAAATTTCACCTCTTGCATCAATAACAATGCCATATCATATTGAAATTGACGGATACAGTGAAGCACATTCAGGTAAAGGTAAAATCGGAACAACAAAAAAAGGCATAGGACCTACTTATACAGACAAGGCTCAGAGAATCGGTTTTAAAATTCAAGATTTATATTCTTTTGAAGCATTGAATGAAAAAATTGATATGATTTTACCTGTCAAAAATAAAATGTTAAAAAATGTTTACGGAATGGAAGAATATACTAAAGACTGCATTCTTTCACTTTGCGAAAAATATGCCGAACTTTTCAAACCTTATGTTTGTTTTGATTGGCAAGACATGTTAAATCGTTTTAAAGATAAAAAAGTTCTTTTTGAAGGTGCACAAGGTGTAATGTTAGATATTGATTACGGAACTTACCCGTTTGTAACAAGCTCTAATCCAATCGGAGGCGGTGCAGCAACAGGAAGCGGATATGGCCCTACTATGATAGAAGAAGTTGTAGGCGTTTCAAAAGCTTACGTAACACGTGTTGGAGAAGGTCCTTTTGTCAGCGAACTTACTGATGAAACAGGCAAGCTCATTCAAGACATCGGCCACGAATTTGGAGTTACAACAGGACGTCCTCGCAGATGCGGCTGGTTCGATTCTGTAATAATGAAATACGCAGTTTTGGTGGGCGGAATTACAAAAGTTGCATTAACAAAAATCGATGTATTTGATACTTTTGATGAAATCAAAATATGCACTGCTTACAAGGATTGCAGAAATGACAAAGTTTATACAACTTATCCTACTGATGTATTTATTCACAAATATCTTGAACCTATTTATGAAACAATGCCGGGATGGAAAACTTCAATCACTGACATAAGAAGATATGAAGATTTGCCTGAAAATGCAAAAAAATACATCGAAAAAGTTGAAGACTTAATTGGTGCTCCGATCGGAATAATAAGTGTCGGTCCTGACAGAGAGCAAACAATTTGGAGATAACAAAAAAAAGCGGGTTTTAAAAACCCGCTTTTTTTATCTTATTATAATTTTTCAGGATTTCTGAGTGGAATCAGTCTATCCAAATCAGAGTTTACACTAAAGTAGAATCTTGCAGTGTTTTCGTTGTAATCTCTTCCAAGAGGGAAGCCAACACCAACCTGAGCTGTTAACCAATCTGTAAAGTTAATATATGTACCGCAGCCAACTGAGTGTAAGAACTGTTGCGGATAATTATAGATACCGCCGTTTTCACCTAACCAGCCCCAATCGTAGAATACAGCAAGTTTAATTCTTTCATCGATTTTTGGAGCAATTCTGTCAAAGAACGGAATTGGGAATCTGTATTCAACAGTACCGGTTACACCGTAGTCACCAATCAATTCAGCCGGTTGGTAACCTCTTAATGTGTAAGGTCCGCCCATTTGCATTTGTTCAGCTGCGAACAATTCGTTAGGTGAATACTGACCGCCAACTCTTACAATACCCATACTTCTACCGAATAATCTTTGTACACGTGTTGCACTAGCTGTTGCTTTAAAGAATGTAGTATCCTGGATTGCGCCATGACCGTCACCGCCCATACCGAAATCGATACCTAAGTTACCAATCCAACGACCGTAATTATCATCTGTCATACCGTACAAACCTGAACGCCATACGTGTAAGTCATAATTAGATAATCTTAACGGATTACCTGCTATATTAGCAGAAGTATCAGCATTTACATAATCGTAACCTGTATAGAAAATCAAATCAGATTTTGCTGTTTGAATAATAGGTTGAGTTAATTTAAAGAAATAACTTTGTGCATTACCTTTAACATTCAAACTTTTGTATGGACCGCCAAGTCTTACGTGTGAGTCTGAAAAATCAAATGATAATCTTGTACCGTAAGATGATACAGGAAGTGAATATCCTGCCATCCAACCGGTTGCACCTGATGAAAGAATTGTACCACCGTAAATTTTATCACCCAAACCTGTTAAGTTGTCCATACCAACAAGGAATGAAACTCTTTGAGCACCTGTATATGAACGACCGTAGTCATCATATGAGAAGTTAAGGTTTACAGGGAATCTGTCTCTTACATTCAAAGTGATTGCTGTATTTTCATCACCTTCAGCCTGTCTTTCGATTTCAGTCTGAACCTGAACATAATCTTCTCTGTTTATTTCTTTCATTGCTCTTTGAAGGTTTTTAGCGTTAAATACATCACCTTCTCTAAGCCCTGCTTTACCCATAATAATGTGTTTTAAATACCATTCGCGAGTCCATTTTTCGCCTTCGATATTCATTTCGCCAACTTTACTTTCAACAATCTTAATCGTTGCAACACCGTCAACAATTCTCTGAGGCGGAACAGTTGCATAAGAAGTTAAGTAACCTTTTGCGCGATATAAGTTAGTAACTTTTTGACAAACTTCTAATAATTCATCAAAGAAAATATCTTCGCCCAATACTTCCAAGCCAAGTTTTTCAAGTTCTTCATCTGTAAACTTTGTATTACCTTCAAAATTAATATGTTGAAGAAGGAAGTGAGGGTTATACAACATACCTTCTCTGGCGATATTTTCTTCGATAGAAGCGTCGTAAATCTGCTCATCTTTGGTTACATCATCAAATGATTGAATATAACTTCTATCAATTTGATAATGATTAATATTCTGCATTTCGGTTCTATTATATGCTCCCGGAGCGTAACCGCCCAATTCAGCATTCATAGGAAACACTTCTGCAAAAGCTTTTGGCATTGCTAAAATGCATAATAGCGCGAGCGTGTAACTTATTTGTTTCTTCATAGTTTCCATATTCCTAAATTTTTCATTAATATTGGGTTTTAATATACGTACATTTGACATTATATTTCAATTAAAAAACCAAAACAAATTTTATTGCCAGTTTGTAACAATATATTAACATAACTATACATTTATTTTAGCGCATTTGTAAATTTTTGTAAAGATATTTATGCATTAGCGTTATAAATACTACGTTTGGTGGAATAAAAAAGTATAAATCGTTGTAAAGGAGTGAAAATTGGTAGCCGGAATAAGAGCCTTACATTCTTATGAAGACCCAGAATATCTCAGAATACTTGCTGAGCTTATGAAGCTTGGCATAGCTCCAAGCGGCAATAAAAGTACAGATAAAATGAAACTTGAACAGGCAAAAGCAGAACTTGTTCAAAAAATTCAAACAAAACATCAGGAAGAAGAAAAACAATCTATTCAATTTCCACCTCTGGAAGCGGTTATGGATACACAAGATTCCAAACGTGCTCAAATGGAGGAAGAAAGGCTTGGTGCAATGACGGTTGCCGAACTTAACAGATTTTACTTTGGACTATAAAAAAGGTGCGATTAACGCACCTTTTGTTTTATTTTTTACTTATGAAATCAAGCACACCGTTTATGAATGTTAACGGATGAACCGGACATCCCGGAATGTATAAGTCTATCGGATATTTTTCCAAAAATTCTCTGTTAAGTTTTGAAGAGTTTTGGAAAACACCGCCTGAAATAGCACAAGCACCTGCTAAAATTACGATTTTAGGATCAGGTGTAGATTTGTAGC
>CAYVHC010000052.1:0-9001 GCA_964451025.1 uncultured Bifidobacteriaceae bacterium | reverse complement strand
CAATATTAGTTCCGTCTTTTAAGACTAATTTCCCTGATACTTTATTATAAAATAGGCTTTACACGGTCGTCTACATCGTCTTCGGCATCTCCGGCATCGGCTACATGGGGCTGTTCTGGCAGTCGCCGCATGCAGGCCCCGCCGTCGTGAGCCTGATTCTCGCTGGCGGCGCATGCTACATCATCGGCGCCATCATCTACGCCAAACGCAAGCCCGACCCCTGGCCGCGCGTGTTCGGATTCCACGAACTGTTCCACTTGGGCACGGTGCTGGGATACGCATGCCACATGATTGCGGTGTTCATGGTGGTGTGCGCGATGCGGTGATCCACCACCGTCACTTTCAATTCTTCCCGATTGCCAACGGGGTCACGGCCGCTGGCACTCGGGATCATGGCAGGCTTCATGGCCTGCCATTTTTCATGCCATCCCCCTTCCACCGGCCACGGTTTGCCGCCTTCACCACGCCCTGTGCATGCCCCGTGCATGCCCCGTGCACGCACCATGCCCCGTGCATGCCCGCCTACACGTCACCACGCACGGTCCGATGCACATCGCCGCACGCCCCGTACAATGGAAGGCAGAGGTGGTTACGATGACGTTCCAGCACACCGACCATTCGGGTCATTCCGATCATTCCCATCACTCCGGCCTTGCCGACGCCTCGGCGTATGTGCGCCCTGCCGCCGTCGCCGGAGCCTTCTACACCGCGGACCCGGAGCGTTTGCGCCAGTGGATCGACAATGCCTTGGCACAGGCGCAGGCGCAGGTCGCGCACCTGCGCGAAGCCGGCATCATCCCCGACGGCACGCCGAAAGCCGTAATCGTGCCGCATGCCGGCCATCGCTACTCCGGGCACACGGCGGCACTGGCGTTCGCACTGCTTGAGCGTGGCAGGGGCACGATCCGTCGCGTCGTGATCGCCGGCCCCACGCATCGCGTGGCGGTGAGGGGCGTGGCATGCTGCAATGCACGCGCGTTCGAAACGCCCTTGGGCATGCTCACCGTGGATCGTGACGCCGAGCGCGATGCCCTGCGCACCGTGCCTTCCATGATCGTCAACGATGCCACGCACGCGCAGGAACATGCAGTCGAGGTGCAGCTGCCGTTCATTCAACGCGCGCTGGGCGACGATGTGCGCATCGTGCCGCTCAACGTGGGCGACTGCTACCCGCAGGAGGCGGGTGACGTGCTGCGCGCCCTGTGGGGAGGCGACGAGACAGCCATCGTGATCAGCTCCGACCTGTCGCATTATCATCCCCAGGAATACGCCCGCGAACTTGATGACGCCACGATCGCCGACATTGCAGGCGGCGCGCAGGCGATACGCCCAAGGCGGGCATGTGGGGCGTTTCCCATCAACGGTCTGCTCGACGTGTGTGACGAGCTGGGCATCCGACCGGTGCTGCTGGGACGCTGCACGTCCGGAGACGAAGGCGGCATGCCGGCGCTCGCCGACGAACCCCGCGGTCCGATGACCAACCCCGACGAAGCAGTGGTCGGCTATGCATCGTTCGGCGTGTGGGCGGACGGAACGTCACCTGCTGGCGCTGAGAACGCTGATTCGGAATCCTCCCATGGGGACGCATCCACCTTGCCCGCGGATGCCGGCCCTGTGCTGCTCTCGATCGCCCGCCGCGCGCTGGAGGATGCGCTGGGCATCGATTCGGCAGGCACGGCGACCGCTGCGCAATCGGAATCGCACCACGCCAATCCCGCCGCACAGGGTTCCGCCACGTCCGATTCCACTGCGTCCGATTCCGTCAACGTGCAGTCACGCGCTTGGTTGCGCACCCCGGGCGCATCGTTCGTCACGCTCACCGAGGACGGGCGATTGCGCGGATGCATCGGCACGCTCACACCGCATCAACCATTGGAGGCGGATGTCGCCGAGCACGCGGTGGATGCCGCGTTCCGCGACCCTCGCTTCCCCGCCGTGAGGCCATGGGAGTATCCATTTCTTGACGTGGAGGTCTCGGTGCTGGGCTCGCCACGCCCCATCGATGCGTCAAGCCGCGAGGCGGTGGAGCGAACGCTCACGCCCGGCGCGGATGGCCTGATATTGGGCGATGGCAGACATCGCGCCACTTACCTTCCCCAAGTGTGGGAGCAGCTTCCCGACCCGCATGATTTCGTCGGACAGCTGCTGCTCAAGGCAGGCCTGCCCCGCGACTATTGGAGTGACGACATGACCGCGCAGACTTATCGCGTCGTAGCCTTCCGCGACAGTGGCACAGCGACCGACCGCGATGCATCCAGCAGCGACGACAGCGAAAGGAACTGACATGACACCCTCATCCACCGCTTCGGACTGCGCTCCACGCACCAATGCAAGCGGCACCGCCCCGGATGTCGGTAGGTGGCAGCACAGGGACGCCGACGACCGCACCGTGTGCGACGTGTGCCCCCGGCACTGCCGGCTGCGTCCCGGTCAGCGCGGGTTCTGCTTCGTGCGCTCCTGCCATGACGATGGCCTCATACATTGCGACACCTATGGGCGCAGTTCCGGCTTCGCCATCGACCCGGTTGAGAAGAAACCCCTCAACCACTTCCTGCCGGGCAGCCGTGTGCTCAGCTTTGGCACGGCGGGCTGCAACAGTGCATGCCGGTTCTGCCAGAATTGGGACATTTCGAAGGCACGGGACTGGGACCGCTTGGGCGCCGAGGCTTCGCCAATGCAGATTGCCACGGCGGCAGTGCGCGATGGCGTGGAGTCAGTGGCGTTCACATACAATGATCCCATCGTGTTTGCCGAATACGCCATCGATACCGCCGATGCCTGCCTCGACCGCGGAATCCATCCCATCGCGGTGACCGCGGGCAACATGGAGCTTGCCGCCGCACGCGACTTCTACCCGCGCATGGATGCGGCGAACATCGACCTCAAGGGCTTCGCCGAGGACTTCTACGAGCGCATCACCGGCTCGCGGCTCGCCGACGTGCTGCGCATCATCGACTATGCGTGCAATGACACGGACTGCTGGGTGGAGCTCACGACGCTGCTCATCCCCGGCCACAATGACGACGATGCGCAGCTGCACGCCGAGTGTGCCTGGATTCGCGAACATGTGGGCTGCGACGTGCCGTTGCATTTCTCCGCGTTCCACCCCGACTACCGCATGCTCGATGTGCCGCGCACGCCCGCCGCCACGCTGGAACGGGCGCGTTCGATCGCCATGGACGAGGGCCTGCGCTACGTGTATACGGGCAATGTGTACGACCGCGCCGGAGACGCCACGCTATGCCCTGCGTGCGGTGCCACGCTCATCCAACGCGACTGGTACATGATCGAATCCGATGTGCTCTCCGCGCCCGCAGGAGACGGCACCTGCCCCGCCTGCCACACCCCGATTCCCGGCGTGTGGCAGTGAAAAGGCACGTTGCACTGACCTGCGTGTGGCACTAAAAATTCGGTGCGGTGACAACTGCCACCGCACCGAATTGCCATCGCATCGACGTGCTTGAAAGATGCGATTGAAAGATACAGCTGATAGCCGCGCCTACGCCGCGAGGGGCTTGGCGTCCTTAATCGTGACGGTGATCTTGCGGCCG
The DNA here is from genome assembly GCA_964451025.1 of uncultured Bifidobacteriaceae bacterium. Lineage (GTDB taxonomy): Bacteria > Actinomycetota > Actinomycetes > Actinomycetales > Bifidobacteriaceae > Pseudoscardovia. Next base: position 5,450 of record CAYVHC010000052.1, on the reverse strand, counting down.
TTGGGAGCCTCGTACGTCACTTCGTCGCCGGCCTTGTGGCCTTCGATGGCGGCACCGATCGGGGATTCGGGGCTGATGACGTCATACTCGGTCGCCACGGCGATGTCACGGCTGCCGAGCACGTAGGTCATCTCATTGCCGGCGATCTCGATGGTGACGACGGAACCGTTGCCCACCGTGCCTGCCTTGGGAGCCTGCATGATCTGGGCGTTGCGCAGCTTGACGATGAGCTCGTTGATGCGCCCCTCGTTCTTGCCCTGCGCCTCGCGGGCGGCCTGGTAGCCGCCGTTTTCGGAAAGGTCGCCTTCAGCGCGGGCTGCGGCGATCTTCTGCGTGATTTCCTCACGGTTGGGGCCTTCACGCCACTCCAGTTCCTTCTTCAGCTTGTCATATGCCTCCTGCGTGAGCAGGACTGTCTTTTCTTCGGCCATGCTGACCTCCCTGTCGTTCATGACGAATGCGTCACGCCCGCGGGAACCCCGTGCGGACGCGTGGTGTATGGGTATGTGTGCGCGAACGCCTGCGGCCATGAACCGCAGGCGTCCCGCTCACGGCTTCGCGCCGTGGGGCGTCCGGCTGATGCCGGAAAGATTATGGGGAAACCGGTTGAACGGCGGCTGCGACGTCTCAGTGGATGTCGACGACGAACACGAGGGTGTCGCCGCCCTTGATGCCCGCCTGAGGAATGCCGCGAGAGCCGTATCCGTAGTCGGAGGGGATGGAGATGAGGAGGCGGGAACGGCGGCTGCGGCCGACGATCGCCAAATCCCATCCCTTGATGACCTGGCCTACGCCGATGGCGAACTGCGCCGGCGTGCCGCGGTCATAGCTGGAATCGAAGGGCGTGTCGCTGCCCCAGACAGCACCGTAATAATCCACGGTCACCGTATCGCCGGCACGCACCAGCGGGCCATTGCCTTCCACAAGCTCCACGACCTTGAGGCCCTTGGGGGCTTCGGTGGCCGGGAATTCGATGACCGGCTTGGCGCCGAATTCGGCGTTCACTGTGGGCATGACGTCTTCTGCCATTGCATTCTCCTCGCTTATGCGGGCTGTTACTGCATTCTGCACGAGCACCCTGCGGTGCATGCAGGCATCCCGATTCCTTGCAGCATCGGGATGCGATGGTACCCCAGACGAGACTCGAACTCGTAATCCTTACGGAGGCGGATTTTAAGTCCGCTGCGGCTACCGATTTCGCCACTGGGGCATCGCTGTGCCATGCCAAGGCATTGCACAGAACCACCATACTACCCCATCAAAAGGTGTGCTGATAGCCGAACGGCATACGAACCGGTATACGTCGCATTCCTTCCGCCACGGGCACAATCAGGCGCGGCGACGGCTAGGCTTCGCCGCCCTCGCGCACCCGCTGCGCCAGGTCGCGCACGATTCCATCGAGCAGGCCGTGTTCGGAAGCCATATAGGAATCGATGTCGTGCCCCTGTTCGCGTGCCGCCTCCTGAATGCGCCGCAGCACGCGGGTCCATACGAGCGCGCCGCCGCCGATCACATCGATGCGTCCAGGATGGATGACCGGGTACTGTGCCCTGTCGGCGCGGCTCATGCGCAAGATTCTGTCATCGGTGTCGCACACGGCGTCGATGCTGACGCGGGCACCGTCCACGACGCTCTTATCGTAGGTGGACAGTCCCAGCGCCAGGCCGGTCATCGTCGTGACGGTGCCGGAGACACCGATGATTGTGCGCGCCTTGCCGGCAGGCACGGTGCGGAAAGCCTCGGTGATGCGCTCGTCGATGTCACGGGTGGCGGCGGCGATTTCTTCCTCGGCGGGAGGATCGGAGTGCAGGTGGCGTTCCGACATGCGCACGGATCCGATGTTCATCGAAAACGCCGCTTGCACGGTGTCCGCATCATCGCCTTCGCCGCCAAGCACCACCTCGGTGGATCCCCCGCCCAAGTCGACGACCACGTACGGCGGCTTCGCCACTCCGCCGGCCTGCTGATCCACGACGGACGTGGCGCCCAGGAAGCTCAGCCGCGCCTCTTCGGTGCCGGGAATCACATCGGGCTCCACTCCGAGGATCTGCTCGACGGTGTTTTCAAAATCCTCACGATTGCGCGCATCACGCGTCGCGGACGTCGCCACGAAGCGCAGCGCATCGACCGGATGCTTACCCAGCACATCGGCGAACTCACGGCACGCGGCGTACGTGCGTTCCAACGCCTCGTCGGCGAACCGGTGCGTCTCGTCGATGCCCTGCCCCAGGCGCACGACGCGCATGATGCGAGGCACCACCACATGCATGCCCGCGTCATCCATCCGCGCCACCATGAGGCGAATCGAATTGGTCCCGCAGTCGATTCCTGCAACAGTGACCGAGTTGCTCATTGTTCCTCCCCTGTGCTGTTCGCATTGTCAGCGCTGCCTGCTTTATCAGCGCTGCCTGTGCCGTCGGCATGGCAGCGGCAGACCGACGGGCTGAATTCATCCTTCATGCGCTCGAGGGCCATGTCTCCGATCGGATTGGCGCCCGGACCCATCACCAGGCTTTGCCCGATAAGCGCATGCAGGCATTTGACGCGGGTGGGCAGCCCGCCGGCGCTCACCGATTCGATATGCTCCTCGGTGTCGCCCAGGCGCACTGCAAGCGCATGACGGAATGCCAGATACAGCCGGTGAGCCCGATGGTATGCGGCACCCACCTCGGCATCGTCCTGCACACGCTGCGTATATTCCGTCATCACGCCCTGCGCTTCGAGACGCGACGCCGCCCGCACCGCCGCCGTGCCGCACAGATAGAACGTCGTGGGGAACGGCACCTTCCCGTCCACAAGCGGACGGGTGACGGTGACAAGCGGCGTTCCGCACACGTCGCACCGTCTGCCCACCGCGACCATGCCGCGCGGATACCGTCCCAACTGTCGCTGCACGGCGGCGATATCGTCATCGGACGGCACGTCGCGCATGATCCGATCCAGCAGCTGCGCCGCGAATGCCTCCTCGTCGGGCGTCGGCGTTTCCGCCACGGCACGCGGGGTGTGGTGGCGTTCATCGCGGATGGAATTCGTGGAATCTGTCATATTTCCTCTCAAGCTGGATTGATTGACGCTGTGTTGATTGACGCTGGATTGATGGATGGGGGTCGACGAGGGATTGACTGCGGCAGAAGCTCGCTTACCGGCGGCATTCCCTGGCGTTCCCTCGTTCACCGCCGCTCGCTGTGTTCGCTGCGCTTACCGTTCACTGGGTGGTGGAAGAATTGGAATCAGATGAACCCGCATCGGCGCTTGCGCCGGAGGTCCCTGCGCCAGAGGCAGCAGCATCCGCTGACGCCGAGGCATCGGACGAGGGCGAAGCATTGCCTGATGCCGAGGCATCCGCCGAAGCGGACGATGAACTGGAAGGCGAGCTGGAGGCATCGGACGATTGTGTGCCCAGCACCGTGCCAATCGTCGCATCCGTGGAGCCGCCGGACTCATCATCCGACTTTTGCAGCGAATACATCAGCTCCTTGTACCACGGCATGCTCGAGCCTGTTTTCTGCGAACCGTTGGCGGCTGATGCGTCGGAATCCGAATCCCTGCCGGTGTTGATGAGGTACACGGGTTTTTCGCCGGCATACACGAAACCAAGACGCGACCGGGCCTGCGCCTCTACATACGTCTTGTCACCCCACCGCTGAATCTCGTCCTCCAAGTCGGCCTTCTGCGCGGCAAGCTGAGCTTCCTGCGCCTTCGCGGCATCCAATTCCTTGCGATTTTGCACAAACACAATGGACACTTGGAGGAATTGAATCAAGGCGATGCCCAGGATGATGAGCATGATGATGAGGCTGAGCACCGATCCGCCATTCGCCCCGTTGTCTGTTCCGTTGGCACCACCGGTCCTGCCTCCGTTCCCATGAGCGGAAGAATCACGGGTGCTTGTGCTGCCCGCGGAATCACGGGCACCGGACCTGCGCGTTGAACCCCAGACGCTGTTATTGCGCCCGCCCGAACCGCGCCCGCCCGAATTGCCGGAATGGGAATGATTCGACTTTCGCGTATCGCTGCGGGATGAATCCACTCGGGAACTGCCACCGCGGGTCATGCCTCCACGCGGTTTGTTGGAGCCCGCTGCAGTACTACGGGTTGAGCGGGTGCCCGGCCGGACGCCCGAACGGGGAGCTTTCGTTGGCATATCTACGAAAATACCCGTCCCGCTCGACTCAGCGCAGCGAACCATGATGGTTCGTGCGCCTGTCGTGCGGAACGGGCATACGCTCACTCCCCTGCCGCCAGCGAATCGCCGGCAGCCGAGGAATCATGCGACCATGCGCGCATCACGCAACGTCTCATGACACGATGCGCGCCGGATGGATCACATGTACTTCTTGCAAGCCTTGAATGCGCTGTAGCCAGCGTACTCAGCGGTGGAGCCGAGCTCCTCCTCGATCTCGAGCAGGCGGTTGTACTTGGCGATGCGCTCGCCACGAGCCGGAGCACCGGTCTTGATCTGGCGGGTGTTCTTGGCAACCGCGAGGTCAGCGATCGTGGTGTCGGATGTCTCACCGGAGCGGTGGGACACCATGGAGGTGTAGCCGTTGGCGGTGGCGAGCTCGATGGCGTCGAGCGTCTCGGTCACAGAGCCGATCTGGTTGAGCTTGACGAGCAGGGAGTTCGCGGCACCCATGTCGATGGCCTTCTGCAGGCGCTTCGGGTTGGTCACGAGCAGATCGTCGCCCACGAACTGGAGGCGGTCGCCGAGCTTCTTGGTGATCATTGCCCAGTCGTCCCAGCCTTCTTCCTGGAACGGATCCTCGATGGAGACGATCGGGTAATCGTTGATCAGGTTCTCGTAGAAGTTGAGCATGTACTCAGCGTCACGCTCGCCACCCTCGAAGTGGTACTTGCCAGCCTCGCCCTTGCCGTAGAACTCGGAGGAAGCGACGTCGAGGCAGATGCCGATCTGCTTGCCGGGCTCGTAGCCGGCATCCTGGATGGCCTTCATGATGTAGTCGAGGGAGTCACGGTTGGACTTCATCTTGGGAGCGAAGCCGCCTTCGTCGCCAAGACCGGTGGCCAGGCCGTCCTTCTTCAGCTCGTTCTTCAGGGTGTGGTAGACCTCAACGCCTGCGCGCAGTGCCTCGTGATAGGTGTCGAAGCCGTAGGGGGAGATCATGTATTCCTGAATGTCGGTGGCGAAGTCAGCGTGAGCGCCGCCGTTCATGATGTTCATGTTCGGGACAGGCAGGATGTGGCCGTTGGTGCCGCCGATGTAGCGGTACAGCGGCAGTTCCGCAGATTCTGCGGAAGCGTAGAGAGCGGCGAGGGACACGCCGAGGATTGCGTTGGCACCGAGCTTGCCCTTGTTCGGGGTGCCGTCGAGCTCAATCATCAGGTCGTCGAGGGCGCGCTGATCGGTGGCGTCCAGGCCGATGACCTTCGGAGCGATGACATCGTTGACAGCCTTGACGGCGTTGAGAACGCCCTTGCCTTGGTAACGG
>CAYVHC010000051.1:0-9032 GCA_964451025.1 uncultured Bifidobacteriaceae bacterium | reverse complement strand
GGCGTGCCTCGGTGCCCTCCCGTTCCGTCGATGCCTCCTGGGCCAGCGCGTCGCCCGCCGTCGCATCGCGTGTGTAGGCGTCGGCAACGGTTTCGAAAGCGTCGGGCGCAAGGTCGCCGAGCATGTCGTATTCGTGGCAGCGCCGTGTTGCCGCCGCGGCCTCGGTTGCCGCGGCATCGGCGGCGTCTCGGGCCGCCACGATGGCGTCGGGCAACGATTCCGCGGCTGCATCGTCTGTCATGTCTGAGGCAGCGCCGTGCTTCGCCGCGCCGGTGCTGCCTGTCGTAGCCGCGCTAGTGCCCGCGTCCGCAGCGCCCGCACCTGCGCCATCGGGCCCGTACTCGGCCACGAAATCGTCCGCCTGCTTGCCGAAACGCTCCACGGCATCGTCGCCGCGCTGAATCGTCACGTCGCACGTGCTGAGCTCATCTCGCGCCGCCTCGCCTGCGTGCCGCGCCTCATCCTCGCGCTTCTCCGCCTGCTTCCTCTCACCGCGCTTCGCCTCGGCGGCGTCGCGCGCCTGCGCCTCGGCCTCCGTGTAATACGCGAACAGCCTCGGGCCCCACGCCGCCAGCTTGCGATGGTTCTCGTCATCGGGCGACCGGAGCGCCTCCAGCCGCGCCTGCGCACCGTCCAGCTCGCGCCTGGCCTCGCCCACCGCTTCCTCGTCACGCGCGAGCAGCATCGTGGCGTGCTCCGCCTGCGCACGGCGGTTCTTTTCGTCGGCCGCGTCGCGCTCCTCGCGCCGCAGTGCCTCGAGCTCCTCTGTCCGCTGCGCCGCCACATCGGCCTGCACGCAGGCATGCGAATACTTGCGCTCGATTGTTTTTGTGGTGTCAGAATCCACGGTGGAAATCCGCTCGTTCGCGGCTTTTTCCTGCGCCTCGGCCGTCGCCTTTGCACCGCTCAACGCGGTATGGAGTGCGGCCGCACTCCCCAGCGACTCGAGGTGATTCTTACGTGCCAAACGGTAGCGCTCCACCTGCTCGTCGCGCAGTGCGTCGAGATCTGCGGTGCATGTGGTGAATAGCTCGGCGCGCGCGTAATTGCCCGCCAGTCTCTCGCGCTGCCGCGCATATGCCACCGCCGAGTCGCGCGTTTGCTCGAAGCTGTTCTTCGGATCGGCCTTCTGCGCCGCGATGTCAAGGAACCAGCTGCCGATCAGCGCCTCGCTCGTGCCATATTTCTCAAAGAACGACGAAAGCCCGTTCTCGTCCTGGTTGATGGGTGCGATGACGCGCGTCCACTCGTCGCGGTGAATGCGGTGCTCCTCGAGGTCTGCGAAGTATGCACGGCCCTCGCCGTTCGAGAGGCGGTAGACGTGGAAGCGCATGCCGTATTCGCGCTCCATGCGCTTGAGGAATGCGGTCACCTCCTGCCAGGTGGGCACCACATAGCCTTCGGCGGTGTGGCGTGTGGCGGGGAAGTCGGGCAGCGCGTAGGGACAGTCGGCGCCGTCCTCGTAATCGCCGACGAAGGCGATCATGTCAAGGCCCGAGACGCCGGCCGCGGAGGTGCCGGTGGAATCCGATGTCGGCTGGCGGCGCGCGCACAGGCCCGTGATGAAACGGCGCCGGGAGGCCGGGCTACCTGCGCCGCCGGAGCTGGCGGAGGTAGTGGCAGCGGCGAGATCGGCGTTGCCGGGGTCGGCGCCGTCCGGGATCCATTCCACGAGCACGCTTGACGGCTGCGTGGTGGGGAAGTAGTCCGCGTAGTTGCGCTTCTGCAGGTTGCGCGTGCCGCCTTGCGTGAACAGGCCGTTGAGCAGAATGACCTGCACGGTTTTACCGCCGCCGTTCTCGAAGCGGAACACGGTGTTCATGCCGTCGAGGTCGAAGGTGAGGTCTGGGATGGAGTTCTTGTTGCTGTTATACCGGATGTTCGCGTAGCGGATCCTAGAGATTCTGGGCATCGTCCGAGTCCTTTCCGGCTGCCGGGGCCTGCGCTGCGTCATCGTCGAAACCGAAATCTTCGATTTCGCCATCGTCGATGTCGAAGAAGCGCGAGAAGCGCTCGAAGTAATCGTCGGTCAGCACGATGCGCTCCATGATGGCGTCCATTTTCGCCGTCGGGGAGAAGACGCGCACGTCCTTGGCGTAGTTCACCAGCCCCTGCTTGTCGAGGAAGGAGAGCGTGTAGTGCATGAAGCCCTGCTTCGTGGTTTTCTTCGTGTCGTCGTCATCCGAGCGCAGCGCGGTGAAGCGGTTGTACAGGTCGGTGTAGAGGATGCCGTCGCGCTCCTCTTCGTGCTCCGCGCCGATTTTGAGCTGCCTCTCCACCTCGGTCTGCAGCACGCGCATCGTGATGCTGGAGCGTGTGCGCGGGTCCTCACCGCTGCCGTCGTAGAACATCTCGATCAGCGTCATGATGATGAACACAATGAGGTAGTAGTCGGTCATCGTGTTGCCGCTGCCAGGCAGCACCGCGTCGCGCAGCGTGGCGCGCGTGTAGCCGAGCGTGGTGTTGAGCTTGTCGGGCACGAGGCACAGGCCGTCGGCGTCGCGCTCGCCGGGCATGTCGAAGCGCGCTTGCGTCGCCACGATGGTGCAGTTCCATGTGGCGGCCTCCTGAGCGCACAGCTCGCGGATGTCGTCGCGCTCCACATAGTCGTTGTAGAGGTCGGGGTTGTTGGTGCGCCGCAGCTCATGCGTGGGCGAGGTGGCGAGGATGGCGAAGATCTCGTGCGCGCGAGAGATATCGTCGATGGAATAGCTTGCGTGCATGGCAGTCAGTGTCCTTCGGATGTTTGGAGTGTGGCCACACTCCTCTTGGTGTTCGAGGTGCTGTCTGTGCTGCGGCGGATGACGATGGCGCAGTCCGTGCATCGCACCAGCGGGTAGGTGGCGGGCGCGTTGGCATTGCTCGGCGCGGCGGCAGCGGCATGGAATACGATGTCCCCGCCCAGCGTTTCGATTTCGATGGCCTCGATATCCGCCAGGTCATCCATCGTGTCGATGCCGTGCACCAGCGCGCGCGGGGCGTCGAATTGCTCGTCGTCGGTGCGGATGGTGTGCGACATTGTCTCGCGGATCTGCGCGATGTTATACGGGTCGTGGCCGAGCAGCTCCGACAGAGCGAAAGGGAAGCGGTCCGGATCGGGAGCCAGGCGTGCGGCTGCCGCCGCGTCGGTCTGCGAGGCGCGCGCCAGCTCGCCCAGCGTCACACGGGGTCGGGCCGTGTGTGCAATCTCGCGCACCAGCGCCAGGAACGCCGTGCGGTCGGCGTCCAGCTCCGCCGCACGGGCCGCCTTCTCGCGCTTCTCCGCCTCTTCGTCGGCGTCGGGCAGCGCGATCTCATCCTCGTCGTCATCCTCGATCCGCACCTGCGGGAGGAACGCGACCGCCGGGTTGAAGATGCGGTTCTCGGGCATCCTGCCGTCCGGTTGCGGCGTCTGGCGAATCGTATGGGCGAAAAGCGGCGCAAGGAAGTCGCTCGCCACCGATTCCAATAGCCTTGCGTCGTCGAGCAGCGGTGCATACACGCGCGCGGGGAAGGGGTAGCGGTGCGTGGCGTCGATACCCGCCGCGAGCGAGGAATCCAGCGCCTCGCTATACGCGCCTGACATATCCTGCGCCAGATGCAGGATCTCGCTTTCCAGCAACAGGCCCTGGTCCAGCGACTCCTTGATGTCTCGCAGTGAGGTCAGCTGGTGGCGCGTTTTCGCCGCGAACTCGGCGCGCTGGCGAGCCATTGAGGGCGTGGGCTGCGCGGCTGCGGACGTGGTCTGCGCAGCTGTCGCCACCGTCGCCTGCGCAGCAGCCGCCTCCGCCGCTTCCGTCTCCTTCCGCATCTCGCGCTGCGTCTGCTCGAGCGCCGCGATCTTGCTCACCGCCAGCTCCTTGTACTCGCGGAACTCCTGGTTCGCCGCATCGATTTCCGCAAACATCGCGTCCATCGTGTCGCCATAGCGATCTATGCGGTATTCGCTGACGTTCTGGCGGATGGCGTGGATGTCGTCGGCGAGCTTCTGTTTCTGCTGCTTGAGCGTCTGGTTGATCTTGCGCACATGCTGCAGCGCATCGTCGAAATCGCCCTGGTTGAGCAGATACGAGACGATGAGTCGCTGCAGCGGCACGTTCGTCGAATCCTCGAGCTCGAGCGTGGCGAACAGGCAGCTGTAGCCGATATCCGTCATGCGGTAGGTGATGCGCTTGTCGGTTCGTGAATCGAGCTGCCAGTAATCGTCCCTCACGAACTGCACCGGCATATCCACGAGGCCGCCGGTGACGCTCGAATACGTGCGGAAGGTCATCAGCGTGCCGTCGTTGATGAGCAGCGTGTCCACAATGAACTGCGAGAGGCCGCGGCATTGCTCGCTCGTCATGCCGCGGTGCCAGATGGCGCGGTCCGTGGCCTCGATGAACTCGGCGATATCGTCTTTCGTGCACACTTCCTCGTTGATCGAGCGCTCCATGATGAACAGCATGACCATGACGAGCAGCGTGAACTGCTCCTGCTGCGACGTTCCGAAGCCGCTTGTTTTCCACGCGCGCTTGGTCGGGCCGGTCTGGAAGGCGAGCTGCGCGAAGAACGAGACGAAGCGCATGCGCTCCTCGAAGCGGTCGAGGCAGGAGAGGTTGTCGATCATGCCGCCTCCTTCGGGGTGGTTGTGGGGGTGTTGGGCGCGAGGGTGGGTGTGGTGTCAGCGGGCACAGAGGTGGGCGCGGCGTCGGCGGGCGCGGCGTAATCGTCGTCGCTGAGAATCTCCTGGGGAATGTAGCGACCCTCCGCGAGGGTGCGCCGCACTTCGTCGTGTGCATCGTCTGGAAGCACGGCGAGAAAATCGTCGATATTCCCCGACCTCTGCCGCTCCTTCATGCGCGGCATGAGCAGGCCGCGGCCGCGCATCGCCCGCGCTTTGCGCGCCATCGCCGTGTAGCCTTCGCGGAACGGGCGGATGCTTACGGTGCCGGCGAGGCCGCGACGCAGCGCGTCGAAGATGGCGATGCCTTCGTCGTCGAGGTCGCCCAGGTAGAGGAAGCGGTTCGCGGGGCAGCGCAGGTAGGCGGGCAGGGCTTCGGAGAAATGCGAGCCGAGGGCCGTGACCTTGTTGCCGCTGCCGTAGACGATGGAGTCGATGGGCGTGGAGAAGAGGGTGGGCGTTGTGGGGGTTGAGCTTGTGGGGCCCACGGGGCGCGGCTCCGACGAGGCGGGGCTCGCGGGGCGCGAGGAAAGGTAGCTCCAGAAGCTGAAGAAGGTGTCGCTGTTCTCCACAATAAGCACTGTTTGCGGCGTGGAGTAGCGCAACGAGAAAGCCGGGACCGGCTCCACCGTGCGGTAGACGTTGAGGTCGTCGAGCGTCATGCCGCAGTGTTTGAGCACATCTCTGGCGTTGAAGCTCTCGCCTTGGAACGGCTGCTCGTCGTAACATTTCTCGAACTGCCAGATCTCGAAGCAGCGTTCGCGCAGCGAGATGCGGCGTGCGAGGCGGTCAGCGCAGTGCTTGAGGTAATCGCTGAGCTGGAGCACGTAGCGCCGCTCCGCATGGTAGCGCTCAGGGTGGTTGAAGTAGTAGCTGTGCGAGATGGGTGGAGTCAGACACCACGTGAATTCCTCGCGTTCCTCGCGCTGCGTTTCGGGCGGGGCGAAGTCGGGGACGGGCTCGCGATACCGGTTGAACAGCGCGGGCGTGCGCCCGTTCGTTTTGCTTGTCTTCACCGGATCGAGCTCGCCGTCGCGCGTCATGCGCTGGATCTCCTCCGCGATGGCCGTGTACTGCGTGGTGCGCAGACGCCTGGAGACGCGCTCCATGAGCGGGTCGAGGTCGATTTTTGTGTAGCGCCGGCGGAAGGGGTGTGCAGGGGCGGAGGGCGTGGGTGCGGGCACGGATGTGGCGGGCGTTGGCACGGACGTGCGCGGTGCGGCATCGGTGCCGCGATTGTGCGATGCACTCAGCGATGCACTCATGCCCTGAGTCGCCATAATTCCTCCGTCCCCGATACCAGCCCCTGCGCCACGGTATCTCACTCATTGTACCGGCACCATGTCTCAAATCCCCAGCGTGCTTGAGACTTGGACCCATTCTGGGGCGAGACGGACCGTGTCTGTAAGCCATCACATTGTTAGTGGGGAGAGGGGCGAGATTGGAAGGAGAGTGAAGCTCCGGCGATTCGGTGCGCCGGAACCCCACCGCAATCCCTCTCTTACTCCTCCTCGAAGCCGCTGGCGGTGAAACCGAGGGTTTCGGCGCTGCTGGAGATGCGCTTCACGATGCTCGGGTCGGGGTGGCCTGGATCTCGAGGCGCAGCTCCAGTGTGGCGTGGCTGAACCGGAGCTGATCGATGATCATCTCGTTGATCTTGGCGATCTGGCGGTTGTACTGGTCCGGGTCGAGAATGACGCTGCCGTAGAAGCGCGTCTGCTTCGGTCTGGGCGCCGGGCCAGGCACGAGATGAAGGTCATCGCCAGGAGTGTGCGCAAGGAACGGGAGCGTCCTCAACTGGTTCGCCCGCAACGTGACCAACGCGATTCGGGAAGGCCTCAACTTGGTCATCCAGTCCCTCAAGAGGACCGCGAGGGGATTTTGGGGCCGTCCCCGCCGCCGATGTCGTCGGCGTTGCGGCGCAGTTCGCGGCCGATGGTGCTGGGCGCCCTGCCGAGGGCCCGGGCGATGCGCGGGCGATGGCGCCGACGCGGCGCATGTCGGCGACGCGGCGCATGTCGGCGATGGCGATGCGCTCGTCCATGCACGGGTGTCTGGCGTCGATCCGCTTGGGCTTGTCCATGTCACCACGGTACCAATCCACGAGCGGCCGTTCGTTACGGCCGGTGGAGCGTGTCCTGCCGTTGCGCCAGACCTTCCCGATGCGTTTGGACACACCCCGACGGCGCGGGCGGCCTGGGTGAGGTTCATGCCGCCGCGCACCGGGTCCAGGTGCTTCGCGCGCCGCGCCGCCTGCATGTCCCGCAGCTTCCAGTGCTTGGTCCCGCCGAACTCGTGCACCATGTTTAGATTCCTTCCGAATCCAGGGTGTCGCGACGTTCACTAGAACCTGTCTAACCGGCCAATGAGACGGTATTCTATGAAGTCGATGCCGTAGCAGCGGCTGGTGAAAATAGGAACTTGACTGCGGAACGTGCCGCAATCAGGACATTGCTTTCATCCAGACGAAAATGACCGGTGCGATCAACGGGAGGCGCGGCATCCTCAAGCGCAAGGATGCCGCGCCCATGCCTTAATGAACCGGATTCGGATGCCTAGATATTCCAACAGGTTTTTAGAGTTCTCTCGATTGCTTCCTCCACGGTGTTCTTGATAACCTCATTGGAAGCTGTTAACTTTGCATCGAGTGTTTGGTTATATGGATTGGTGATTCGAACCTCAGGCTTTTGGTTTGTGTCACGTCCGCCCCAATACGCTTTATACCAAATTGTATTGAAAGACCCATATTCTGGATCGGAAGATACATATCCGTCATTAAATTTAATGTTGAAGAAGAACTCACAAGTGATGACGCGGTCCACATCACCGCTTCCTGGATTTTCCAGCTTAAACGATTGGGCGTAATACTGGTTGTCGAACGGCTTGTATCGTTTTGGCCACTCCCAATCGTCCGCAAGTGTTACATTCTTTCCATTTACAGGACTTTCCTCTGTCCACCGTGAAATAAGGTCCGCATGAACTGTCTGCAGCTTGCTGCGGACTGCTTCCGTGTACTTTTCGAATGATTGGCGAACGTTGACAAGTTGCTGCTCAATGCCATTGGCTTGAGAAACGAATTGTGTGATGTCGGCTGCCGTGTTATCCATTTTCTTCTGCTTTCGTTCCGGGGAATAATTATCAATAAACTGTTGAAGAAGATCGACGGCGCGAGGATCCGCGTCAAGCGAATACTCTCCCAACATTCCAAGCGCGTTGCTGAAAAGCTCATCGTAATGGACGTTGAAAAGATCCTGTTCAACTACAAGACCTCGCGCAGACGGATGATTTTCAAGGACAAAGTTATCGAATGGGTGAAGGACCACTACAATAGCCTCATTACCGGAATTTTCCTTCGCCCAACAATGATAGTCAGCCAAATCGTTATAGAGACCGGCGTTCACTTTATTTTCGATGACGATGCTGAGCTCTGGCAAGTCCAAGAGAATGTCTATGCGATTATTCTTGTCTGTAGTCACTTCTGTGGACACACTGACATCGCTGACATCCATGTCTTCCTTGTGAATTGTCCGCAGCAAAGCCTTGAGCATCATATCCTTAAGGCCATGGTCTTCAGCAGGATCGAAAAAATAGGCAAGGACATTGCTGCTGACCGTCTCACGTCGGGGGAAGCCGGCTATGCGAAAGATGTTCGGACGCGTTGCCTCTGCGGAAGAAACGGGCACTTCCGTGAATCTTGCTATGGCATCATGCCATGTACCCAACTCGTCTATTCCATTCATCGCATTGATCATTGATATAGCCCCTATTTTTAATAGACAATAATGGACAATATAATGGACAATCCATTTGGCGGTTTGAACCGCACCCCCGATTGTTGGATGTTGTTAGTCCAACAAACGGGGTGTCCCTATGTAATTTGTCAAGTGCGTCTGATGCCGGGGTGTGTCGTGTCTTGTCGTGGCTGGGGCGTGTGCGGGGATTGTTCCGGTTCGTGGCGCGGCGGACGGCGGCAGGTTGGGGTTCCTGCGACGCGTCGGACAACAGTTGGTTGAGATGAATGCGGCGTGTCGGACAGCGGCTGGCCGAAGGACTTGCGGCGTGTCGGCTGTTTCGGCATCCGGACGTTGTTGCATCCCGCACTGGTCTGATGACGGGGTATGCCGTACGAGTCATCGGCCTGCCCAGGGCGACGGTGTCGTCAGTGGCGGCAATCACAGAGCAGGGTTCGAAAAGCGGGCATTCCGTGGAATCTGCCCACGGGTGAACGTATCATGGTGAGGAATGTGCGGTGCTGCGCGCGTTGTGCAAAGCGTGCCGCGACCTCGTGCAATGCCAAAGACATCCGAAGTGGCCGGGCGACCGGCACCAAGTGAGAGGTTGACATGTCTGAGAAGTTGAAGGTCGGCGTTCTGGGCGCCACTGGCATGGT
>CAYVHC010000050.1:0-9063 GCA_964451025.1 uncultured Bifidobacteriaceae bacterium | reverse complement strand
TCACGACCACGCTCGCCAACCGCGTCTACAAGCCGATCCCGCTGCTGCTCGTCGCCGCAATCTGGTATCTCGTCATCACTTCTGTGCTCATGGTGCTCCAGTCCAAGCTCGAAAAGCATTTCGGCAGGGGCTTCAACGGCCAGGGCACGTCGGTCGAGGCAATCGGTCCGGCGGATTCCACCGAGACCCGCAGGGCCGAGGCAAGCGCCGAGGACCGTCAGGACGTGCAAATGATCGGGCTCAATGCCTGAACGGGGGAGTGCAACAATGACAGCGAAAGACACGAACATGGCACAAGACACCACCAGCAGCAAGAGGCAGGCATCCGGCTTCGCACCGGGCGAGCCTGCCATCGACGTGCGCAATGTGCACAAGGCATTCGGCCCGCTTCATGTGCTTAAGGGCGTGAGCATGCAGGTCATGCCTGGCACCGTGACCGTCATCCTGGGTCCTTCGGGATCGGGCAAGTCCACGCTCCTGCGCATGATCAACCAGCTGGAGACCGTCAGCGGCGGTGAAATCTACGTCGGCGGCGAGCTCCAAGGCTATCGTCACGAGAGCCACCGCGGCACGGACCGCCTGCGCCGTTTGAGCGACAAAGACATCGCACAGCAGCGTTCACGCATCGGCATGGTGTTCCAGCGTTTCAACCTGTTTCCCCACAAGACGGTGCTGGAAAACGTCATGGAGGCGCCCGTGCACGTCAAGGGCATGAGCAAGGCGGACGCGAAGGCCGAAGCCATCAAGGACCTCACGCGCGTGGGAATGCAAAATCGCCTCGACCATTACCCCTCGCAACTTTCTGGCGGACAGCAGCAGCGCGTCGCCATCGCGCGCGCCATCGCCATGCACCCCGAGATCATGCTGTTTGACGAACCGACCTCCGCGCTCGACCCTGAGCTGGTGGGCGAAGTGCTGTCTGTTATTCGTTCGCTTGCGGACGATGGCATGACGATGGTCGTGGTGACCCATGAGATTGGTTTCGCACGCGAGGTGGCCGACCAGATTGTGTTCATGGACGGCGGCGTCGTGCTGGAGAAGGGTGGCCCCGAAATCATCGACCATCCGTCCACGGACCGCTTCAAGGGGTTCCTCGCGTCCGTGCTGTGACCTTCTGAGCGGATTCCTGTAGCAGCCGCCGCAGTGGCTTTTGCAACACCCTTGCAATGGCTTCTGCGGCGGTCTTCTATAACGCCCTATGACGGACTTCTGAGGCGACATCGGTGGTCGTTGGCACAACCGTTGTGGCGGTCGCACCAACAGATTGCGGAGTACGCTGTGCGCTTCACGGCGTGGCGGCGTATTCGATGTCCGTTACAATCATGAGACATGTGCGGAATCGTAGGATACGCGGGCTCGGCGCCCGCCAGCGAAAAGCCCCTGGAAGTGTGTCTGCAAGGCCTCAAGCGTTTGGAATACCGCGGGTATGACTCTGCGGGCGTCGCCTTGGTGGCCCCC
The DNA here is from genome assembly GCA_964451025.1 of uncultured Bifidobacteriaceae bacterium. Taxonomy (GTDB): domain Bacteria; phylum Actinomycetota; class Actinomycetes; order Actinomycetales; family Bifidobacteriaceae; genus Pseudoscardovia. Next base: position 7,605 of record CAYVHC010000050.1, on the reverse strand, counting down.
GGCATGAACACCGTGGTGTTTCGCAAGAAGGCAGGACGCCTGAGCAACCTCGTCAATCAGATCAAGCGCACGCCCATGCCGGACGCGACGGTGGGAATCGGTCATACCCGCTGGGCGACGAACGGCGCCCCCAGCGATGTCAACGCCCACCCGCATATTTCGCAGGACGGCAAGATTGCGCTCATCCACAACGGCATCATTGAAAACGCGCAGCAGCTTAAGTTCGACCTACAGGCCGAGGGATACTCGTTCAGCTCCGGCACCGACACGGAGGTCGCTGCGAAGCTTCTGGGCAAGGTCGCCAACCAGGTAATCGAAGAGACGGGCGGACCCGACCTGTTCGAGGCACTCCGCCGTGTCTCGCGCATGCTCACCGGCGCGTTCACCTTGCTTGCCGTGGATGTGCGCCAGCCCCAGATCGTCGTGGGCGCCCGTCATGATTCCCCGCTCGTCGTGGGATTGGGTGACGGTGAGAACTTCCTGGGCTCCGATGTCGCCGCTTTCGTCGCATACACGAAGCAGGCGCTGGAGCTTGGCCAGGACGAGGCCGTGTGCATCAGCGGCACTGACGTGACGGTCACGGACTTCGACGGCAATGCGGTCGATGCCAAGCCCTTCACCGTGGACTGGGACGCCTCCGCGTCCGAAAAAGGCGGATGGGATTCCTTCATGGACAAGGAGATTCACGAGGATCCCGAAGCCGTGAAGAACACGCTGCTGGGTCGCGTGGACCTCGACGGTCGTCTCAACCTCGACGAGCTGCACATCAGCGAGGACGTGTTCCGGTCCATCGACAAGATCATCGTCGTGGCATGCGGCACGGCATCCTATGCCGGGCTCGTGGCGAAATACGCCATCGAACATTGGGTGCGCATCCCCGTCGAGACCGAGCTCGCCAGCGAGTTCCGCTACCGCGATCCGATTCTCACACCGCGCACGCTCGTTGTCGCCATCTCCCAGTCGGGCGAGACGATGGACACGCTCATGGCGTTGCGCCATGCACGTGAGCAGGGTTCGCGCGTGCTCGCCATCTGCAACACGCAGGGAAGCTCCATCCCGCGTGAATCCGACGCCGTGCTCTACACGCATGCCGGTCCCGAGATCGCCGTGGCATCCACGAAGGCCTTCTTGGCGCAGATCACCGCCGCTTACCTGCTTGGCCTCTACTTGGCTCAGGTGAAAGGCACGATGTATCGCGACGAGATTTCCAACACCCTTGAGGCGCTTGCCGCCATGCCGCCGAAGATTCAGCGTGTCATCGACACGCAGTCGGATATCGTCAACGACACGGCGCGCCGCATGCTCAATGCCCATTCCTTCCTGTTCCTCGGCCGTCACGTCGGCTATCCGATCGCACTCGAAGGCGCGTTGAAGCTCAAGGAAATCGCCTACACGTTCACCGAAGGATTCGCGGCGGGCGAGCTCAAGCACGGTCCGATCGCGCTCGTGGACGAAGGCGAACCCGTCGTTGTCATCGTGCCGCCGGCGCGCGGGCGCAACATCCTGCATGCAAAGGTCATGAGCGCCATCGAAGAAGTGCAGGCGCGCGGCGCGTTCACCATCGCCGTCGCCGAGGAAGGCGATGAGGATGTGGCGGACGTGGCGGACGTCGTGTTCTGGCGTCCTGAATGCCCCACGCTCATGAGCCCGCTCGTGGACGTGGTGCCGCTGCAGCTGTTCGCAATGGACATGGCAACGCTCAAGCACTACGACGTGGACAAGCCCAGAAACCTCGCCAAGTCGGTCACCGTAGAGTGACGCTTGCGGAACGCAACCATCGATGCGGTAGAGTGAGTCCGGTTTCACGGATGACAGGTCATCCGATACCGCGCATCACACATATACGGCGGAATCCGATAGGGGATTCCGCCGTTTTTCATTTCTCCATACCCTGATTCACGGATTTGATAGCATTCGCACACCAGAAAAAACGAACATCCAGTGAACTCGTTACCCGCTTGTGCGGTTTTCGCGGTATTGTAAAAATCAGTATTCCATTAATGAGGCAAGTGTGCGTGCCGGAATGCGAATCATGTTCGAAGCACGCCGGAAGTGGGAGACTGAGTATGCAGTGGGATTTGCAGTGCTCGGGGACCGTGCTACGTGTCCCAGGGCTTAAGGACTCAAAATACACCAGGGGCGTGGTGGCGTTCGTCACCGGTTCCCAGCGTTACCCTGGCGCAGCGCTGTTGGGTGTTTCTGCAGCAACGGAGGCTGGCGCGGGCTATGTGCGCTATGTGGGTCCTCAGCGGTGCGAAGACGCCATTCTTTCGGCGCATCCCGAGGTTGTGTTCGGTGAAGGGACTGCCAATGCGTGGGTCGTGGGCTCTGGCATGGACAGCGCCATTGCGGAGTCCGGCCGCCGCATGCTGATTCTGTCGCTGCTCCCAGGGTCCAGCGAGACCGAGGATCGTGGCCGTGATGGCGCATTGCCGTACGTGGTCATGGATGCCGGTGCGCTGGGTGCGTTCTACACCGCCGCGAAGGCCGCTCCGGATTCCCCGATCATCGCCCGCACCGTCATCACGCCTCACTCTGGTGAGGCGGCGGCGCTCGCCCGTGCGCTTGGCTACGACGTGCATCATGGCGAGATTGAATCCTCGCCGCGCGTATGGGCTCAGATTCTTGCCGACCATCTCGGCTGCGTGTGCGTGCTCAAGGGCGCCGACACGGTCATCGCCACCGCGGGCCGTCCCGGCGACATCCTCGAATACACGCAGGGCACGCATTGGCTTGCCACTGCCGGCACCGGCGACGTGCTCGCCGGAATCATCGGCACCGTGCTTGCTCAGAATGCGTCGCGCATCGATTCGGGCGAGCTCACCCTTGCACAGGTCGCTGCCACTGGCGTGGCTTTGCATGGCCTCGCCGGCTCCCTTGCGGCGCGCGATGCGATGGCGCTGGGCTCGATGGGCCTGCTGCCGTTCCTGGTGACGACCAATGGCGGTCCGATCAACGCCTCTGACGTAATCGCCAACATCTCCCTTGCTTACGAAATCATCGCCAACCCGAACGCGGGCACCTTCGCCACGGTGCGTGCGCTCATTGACCCCTCTGGCGAACTGGAACGCCGTTACCGCGAGGCCTTCGAGCCGGGCGCGGTCATGGACGCTCAGGCTGCCGCGCCGCAGGGCGCGCCGGTCGCCCCGGGCCAGGCTCCGCAGGCCGGTGCTTCGGCTGATGGCGGCGCGACGCCGGATTTCGGTGAGCCGGCGCGACCTTCCGTGGTTGTTCGCGCCGGCTCCGGCACTGTTGTGGTGCCGGGATCCCAAGCCCGCCTCGTGCAGCCGTCGGCTCCTGCCGCGCAGACTCCGAAGGGTGGTTCCGGTCGTGTCGCGGTTCCTGGTGGCCAGGCTCCCAAGGCGGGTTCCGGCCGCATTGCCGTTCCCGGCGCGCAGGCCCCCAAGGGTGGTTCCGGCAGGGTGTCTGTGCCTGGCGCGCAGGCTCCGAAAGGCGGTTCCGGTCGTGTCGCCGTTCCCGGTGCGCAGGCTCCCAAGGGCGGCTCGGGTCGCGTTGGCGTACCCGGCGCTCAGGCTCCCAGGTCGCAGCCTCTCATCGAGAAGGCCGTGCTTGCCAAGCCGCGTCTCAAGGGTGGTTCCGGTCGCATCAGCGTGCCCGGTTCACAGATCGTCAATGTCACCGAGACGACGGTGATCGCCACGCCTGCCAAGGGTGGTTCCGGCAGGGTGTCTGTGCCAGGCTCGCAAAGCGTGCTTGTGCGCAACGTGCACTATGTTGTGCCGACTCCCGCGCAGGAATATGTGTATGACACAACTCCCGCCGACTTCGATGCCCCTGCACAGGGTGCTGATTACGGTCCGGCGGAACGTTTCGTGCCCGGTTCCTATCGCAATGCCACGCCGTCGGCATACGTCCAGGCGCCAGCAGCTCCCGCTCCCGCTCCGGCCCCCGAGCCTCAGCCCGCGCCGCGTCCGCTTCCCCAGAACGTGCAGTTCGAGCCGCAGGACGATGGCACTGTGGATGTGGTCGTGCCGATCAAATCCATGACAGGCGACACCGTGAGCGTTTCACGGTCGCGTTCCCGCGTGTTCGATCCCGCCGCCCCCGTGCTGCGCCCGGTTTCCGAACCCGCGATGAAGAAGCCCGGAGACGACCCGAAGAAGGCCGACGCCGCTCTTGACGAGTGAAGTCGGGCACAGTGGGGTCAGACGAGTGAAGTCGGGCAATCGGTGAGTTCCAGTCACCATCGGTGGGTTGTCGATGAGCCCGCCATACCGTTCGATGTCGGCATCCTGTATGAGGATGCCGACATCATCGTCATAGACAAACCGCATTTTCTTCCCACCACGCCACGCGGCATGTGGTATCGGCAGACCGCACTGATGCGATTGCGAAACATGTATCACGACGATGCCATCACACCTGCCCACCGGCTTGACCGGGCGACCGCCGGCGTCGTCGTGTTCGTGAGGAACCCGGCGCTGCGCGGAGCCTTCCAAATGCTGTTCCAAAACAGGCAGGTTCACAAGACTTACGAATGCCTGGCGCCGCTCGCACCCGTGCACGAACGCCGCAGCGTCGGCATCACCGAGCCGCTTGCCCCGCCTCGCGCTTTCCCGCTGCGTCGCAGGTCGCACATCACCAAGCTGCGTGGCGTCATCCAAGCGTTCGAAGAACCGGAGGCCATCAACGCGTGCACGCTCGTCGACATCGCCGACGATCAGACCGCGCAAATTGCGCAGACTACACTGACCACACCGACCGCCCAGACTGCACCGACCGCCCAGACTGCACCGACCGCCCAGACTGCACCGAGTGCACACCTTGTGCCGCTTGCACCATGGGGGTTGCGCGCCTACCGCCTCGAGCCGCTCACCGGCAAGACCCACCAGCTACGCGTGCACATGAACGCCTTGGGCCTGCCGATTCTCGGCGACGACATCTATCCGCGGCTCATCAATCGCCCCTACGATGATTTCACCATGCCGTTGCAACTGGTCGCCCGCAACCTGCGCTTCATTGATCCGCGCGACGGCACGCCCCGCCTGTTTCGCAGTCGGGTGCCGTTGGAAGTGCCGACTGGCTGGAGTGCGCTGCGGTCCCTTGCCTGACCGTATGCCCAGCCTGACCATACGTCCACATGACTGCACGCCTCACCTGAGCGCACGTGAATTCACTGCCATACGGTGCATGCATCCGCGATCTCGGGGAGGCCGGCCGGAGTGTACAGTGTTGACAGAGGCGCACAGCCCTCATGCTGCAGGCGCGCGACCCCGCCGCAAGTTGCAGACAGGCGGCTTGTGCAGTCATCGGCCAAGGAGGCACCATGATCGTGGCAGTGGATATCGGCAACACCAACATCGTCTTGGGATTCATAGAAGACGATGAGATTCACGGCAGATACCGCATCTCCACGAAAGCGCCGCGCACTGGCGACGAATACGGCCTGCTGCTGGTGCAGTTCCTTGCGATGAGCGGTTACAAGCCCGAGGATGTCGAAGGCGTCATCATCTGCTCCGTCGTGCCGCAGGTCATGCATTCCTTCCGCGCAAGCATCATTAATTTCTTCGACATCAATCCGATGATCGTCGGTCCCGGCATCAAAACTGGCGTGAACGTGCGCGTCGACGACCCGCGCACATTGGGATCAGATTGCATCGTCAACTGCGTGGGCGCCTACTACCTGTATCACGGCGCATGCCTTGTCATCGACATGGGCACCGCCACCACGTTCAACTACATCGATAAGGACGCCAACATCCGCATGGCGGTCATAGCGCCCGGCATGCAGACATCGGCGCATGCGCTCGCGGGCGACACCGCTCAGCTGCCGAACGTGGAGATTGCCGAGCCGGCGACCGTCATGGCGACCAACACCGTTGCCTCCATCCAGGCCGGGCTGTATTACACGGCGCTGGGCGGTTTGGAGAAAACCGTCGAGATGTGCCGGCAGGAGACCGGCGCGCCGTTCACCGTCGTGGCGACCGGCGGTTTCGCCTCGCTGTTCAAAGGCAAGACCGACGCCATCGACGTGTTCGACCCCGATTTGATCTTCCGAGGCATGAACCTCATCTACAAGCGCCAGATGCAACGCGGCCGCAGGTGAACGGTCCTCGGCGCCGGGCGGGTGGTGTCAAGGATTAGCAGTGTTACAGACTCGTGGTGTCGCAGGCGATGGGTAACGTCGTAATCGTTCCATTCATGGCGCGACGACGCCTCGGCAGGATCATGCCGGATCGGGACCGCTTGGCGGCCTGAAGCCGGATTCCTTCCTTCCACGGCGCGGCGACGCATTCGACAACGGAGCACATGACACGCATGCGGAGCCATCGGCTTCTTCCTGTTGCACCGCGAATCAAACGCCTGCGCAGCGATTCCCCAGCATCATGCAGCTGCTTACGTGTCGGAACGACCACCGGCGACAGCCGAATGAGAGAAGACACATGACACACACAAACAACGCCCCTGCGCACGACCCGCAGCCCTCGCAATCTTCGCAACCCACACAACCCGAAGGCGACGGCCAGAACGTCAGCCACGAAGCCAGCACGACAACGGCTTCCGACAGCGCTTCCTTGGACGCCTCGCTCGCGTCGAAAGTGAAAAAGACCCCTGACGGCCATGGCCGAGCATGGCTGTGGGTGCTCGTGGCGGTGATTGTCGTCGTGGCGATCATCGTCGCGGCAGCCGTCACGAACGGCCGCAAGAAGACCGGCACCACACCGGCCACCACCGCCAACGACATCACGCTGGGCATGGTCCTTTCGCCCACGAACCTTGACATCCGCACCCAGTCGGGGTCGGCGCTCGACCAGCTGCTCATCGGAAACGTCTACGAGCCGCTGCTGTCCCGCGACTCCAACAACAAGGCGCAGCCCGGGCTCGCCAAGAGCTGGGATGTGTCGTCTGACGGCACCGTCTACACGTTCCATCTCAACGATGGCATCACGTTCTCGAACGGCGATGCACTGACCGCCGATGACGTCGCATGGTCGATCAGCGAGCTCGAATCCAACCAATACAAGGATTACGACGCGATCGTCGGATACACGTCCGTGGAGGCCACCGACGACAGCACGGTGGTGCTGACGCTCAGCGCCCCCTATTCGCAGCTGCTGTGGAACCTCACCGGCCGTGCCGGACTCGTGTTCGACAAAGATGCGAATTACGACGCCAAGACGCAGGCGATCGGATCGGGCCCCTATCTCGTGGATTCGTTCACGGCGAATGATTCCGCCCGCCTCGTCGCCAACCCCAAGTACTGGGGAGCCAACAAGGCGCAGATCAACACCGTGACCATCAAGTATTACGCCGACAGCAACGCGGCAGTCAACGCCATCAGCTCCGGCGACATCCAGACGCTGTCCGGCGTCGATTACGATTCCGTCAAGCAGCTGAGTGACAAGGGCTACAGCGTGCAGGCGGGCGACGACACCGACAAGATGGTACTCGCCTTCAACAACGCCAAGTCGCCACTCACGGACATCCGCGTGCGCCAGGCGATTCGCTATGCGATTGACGAAGATTCCCTCATCGCGGCGCGCGGTGGCGTCGACAAGGCGCTCGGCGGGCCGATTCCGGACCTCGATCCCGGCTACGAGGACCTGACGAACCTGTATCCGCACGACATCGACAAGGCCAAGC
>CAYVHC010000049.1:0-9537 GCA_964451025.1 uncultured Bifidobacteriaceae bacterium | reverse complement strand
TCGCATCCGGGGCACCGTTCCGGTGCCGGGCATGCCGTCCGGCATCACGATGAACCGCGGACCGCCAGCAGGCGCGTCCGCGGTTTCTTTATCGTTCCTCGGATCCCAGAGCCGTCCATGCTTCTAGAGAGCGCTCTCCGAGAGATTCCTCAGAGATTATGGGTCATCAGCCAATCCCATACTTCCGTGGCCTGTTGGCCAACGTTCTCATCCTCGTCATGCCAGCTGAGACTGGTGAGCTGCGTGTTGTGTGTGGTGTCGAGCTCCCACAGAAAGTTTTGGCTGGCATCAAGGAAGGTGAGTTGCGTGTTGTGGGTGACGTCGAGCTCCTCCAGATTGTTGTAACAGGCCTCCAGCTTGGTGAGCTGCGTGTTCCGGCTCACGTCGATGTCCGTCAGTTTGTTGGAGCTGGCGTCAAGCCAGTAGAGCCGTGTGATGGCTCACGTCGAGTTCCGTCAGTTGGTTGCGGCTGGCGTTCAGTTCGGTAAGATTGACGAAGTATTCGATGCCTTTGAGACTGACGATGAGGCCCTCTTCGTCCTTGCCTTTGCCTGTTTCACTTTCGTTGCCCTTGACTTCGTCCTCCGTGCCTTCGCCGCACGTGCTCTCGTTGTCTTCCTTCCGCGGCGCGACCGACCGTGTCCGCGCATTTGTACAATGGAACAGTGACAGAGGCCACATGCGGTGAGGAATCCGACCGTGGTATGTGTGCGTGGAAAGGGAATCGATGCAAGGGCAGCCGTATATGAATCCTGCCTCTACGATGCAGGCAGGGCGAATGAACAGGCCTCCGGTGAAGGTCGGCCCCATGTTGAAAAAGAAGCGGAAGCAGCAGCGCCATTGGAGGAGCCTGCCGACGGCCGACGCCGTGGTGACCGACCAGTGCGTGCTGTGGAGACAGTTCACCATCCCCAATTCCTCAGATGACAATAACAATGAAAATCAGTTGGCCAACGGGACCGTGGCTCATTTCGAGGTGGAGTTCACGGATATGCACGGCAGGCTCGTGCGCTGCTGGACCGACAACACACGGTACTTGTGTTCGCAGGTGCGCCGCGGGGACCATGTGACGGTGTGGTACGTGCCCGACGACGACGTGTCGCTCATTCGCGTCCCCTGGATGCGCGCCAGGGGTGACGAGGGCAAGGAATCCCCGTATGCTAAGCGTTGGACCAGGAGGAGATACCCAGATAATGGATGGTCCGAAGGCCGGCCTCCCGAGGAGGCGCCGGATGGACAGGACAAGGAGACGTGGTGTGAGCCGGGGACGTTCGGGGATGCCATGGCGCATTCGGACTGGGGGCGTGAGTACTGGAGATGCATGCCGATGATGTGGTACTCCCCGTGGGTGTTCGGCGACGCGGCGAACCCGGAACGCTATGCCAAAGCCGACTTCAGGTATTTTAAAAACAACGATCCGGAGTTGCTGCGCCCCGTGGCAACGCTACTTGCACTACTTTGCGTCTATTCGTTGCTTCCGCTCTGGATTTGCTCGACTTTCTCGACGCCTCGGGACCCCGGACATCCGTGGGACTATATCTCCATCGCCGTTGGAGTGCTTGTCATAGTTGGCTACCTGTGCTACGTGGCTGTTATGCGGAGAGATGACGGGGAAACCATGAGGGCGGTTCTTTCACGCGGGCACATCCTCAGGTGGTATCCGCCGAGAGCATCGGACTACCCGCAGGAGGTGCGCGCGCATGTGGCCGAGGTGGTCAGGGTCCCTTTGTTCGCCAATGGCGGCGAAGTACCGGTTTTCACCGGGATGTATCGCGATTTCGAGGATATGTATGACCGGCCCTGCCTGCGGTACTGTGGGGATGGGTGGATGGCCCTCGTGGTCTATCCCGGGCTTCGTGGCGGGGAGCGCCGGTGGGCTTTTGCGGATCCCGAGTGCTACGAGTCGTACCTGGCGGACGGGGAGGAGCCGCCGGTGCGTCCGGGCGACGAGGTCGTGCTGCGCCTGGGGCGTGAGGAGACGGAACGGAACATCACCCCCTGGCTGGTGCACAGCCTTGGTGCATGACAGGCGAAACGACAAGGTGGAAAGGCATGGTGATGCAAACGATGCAGAATCAGAAGGGATATGACAATCTGGCTCCGGTGGGGCAGACTGCCGAGGGGCAGGTCAATGTGAGCGACCTGCTTCGCGGCAAAGAGAACCAGGCGAAGGCCTGGCGGGCGTTGCCGACGGCGGATGCCGTGGTGACCGATCAGTGCGTGCTGTGGAAGCAATACGATTTCAAGCCGTCGGGTGGAGACTCGTCTGGTGGTTACTACACGGGCAAGGGGACGGAGTCCCATTTCGAGGTGGAGTTCGCGGATGGTCAAGGGCGGACTGTGCGTTGCTGGACGGATGGCACGCCGTACCTGTGCTCGCAGGTGCGCCGCGGGGACCATGTGACGGTGTGGTACGTGCCCGACGACGACGTGTCGCGGATCCGGGTGCCTGCTGTGCTCGCCAAGGGCGACACGGAGAACGGCTGGTCTCCATATACGAAACGCCGAGGCAAGTACACGATGTTCGATGAAGAGGACTTCCCTCCTTCCGAGGTGCCGGACCAGGAGATGGCATGCGAGCCGGGGACGTTCGGCGATGCCGCGTCGCATTCGGAGTGGGGCGCCGAGTACTGGAGGTGCATGCCCCTGATGTGCTGCGCCCGGTGGCTGTTCGGCGACGCCGCGAATCCGGAGCGCTACACCGGGGCGGACCTGCGCCGCTATGGCAACGACAGCGGACGCCGGGAGGCAACGGGATGTGGTTTCGAGGGCGGTTTCGCAGGGGTCGGAATTGCCATTGCCCTCTTTGTCTGCGCGCCATTGTTCGGCCGCAATGACAAAGACTTCTTCTGGATGTTTCTCATTGCGGGCGCGCTTCTTCTCTCCGCTACCTTGGTGATTGAGGTCTTGGCCTATTTCAGTGCGCGCCGGGATGCCGCCAAGCGCGTTCCGGATGCCACGGAGCTCGGGCGCATCCTGCGCGTGGGAATGCCATATCTCACGTACCGGGACGAGAACCAGGCGCAGGGCAGGGTGTCAGAGGTTGTCAGGGTCCCGCTGTTTTCGAACGGCGGGGAGATCCCGAAGAGCGACGAGGATGGGTCGGACGTATGCCTGCGGTATTGCGGCGACGGGTATATGGCATTGGTGGATTACATGGGGCCGGATGGGCCGGAGCGCCGGTGGGCGTTCTGCGACCCGAGGTGCTATGAGTCGTATCTGGCCGATGGACAGGACGCTCCGGTCGCCGTTGGCAACGGGGCGGTCGTGCAGTGGGGCGAAATGACACGCGTTGTGTGGGGAGACGATAGGAAAAGCGGCATACCGAACAAGAAAGTGCGGTTTATCTATCCGACGCTGGTGCACAGCCTCCGCGCATGACGGAGCGGCCATTCCACGGGCGCGGCCGCTTATGAAAAAGAGCGCGGAATACAGCGGGAAGCGGCGACCCGCGCACAGACCCCGTGTTGGCGAACACGCCCGACGCATTGGTAACGATTGCCCGTCGTGTGGCAGGACTCTGAGACGGAGCTCGTTGAAGAAGCATACGAAATCACCTGATGAATTCGCCAAGGAAGTGACGGAGGTGAATCCTACGGTCGAGCTCACGGGGGTGTCGGAAAGCGTCGGAGCGAATCGACACCAGGTGCAGGCTGTGCGGCTACGAGTGGTTTCCCGTGGCCAACCCTTGGCGTGGAAGAGGTATTCCGCGCGCTCAAGTTGCTGGGGAAGGGGAGAAGACCGACGAACTAGCGGTGTCTCATACTTGATGGTGGTGTGTTTCCGATTCTCTATGGTAGGACGGATGAGACTTTCGTATCGGATGAGCGGCATCCGATATCCGTAAAAGTACTGGACCTGAACCGGGAATTCCCGGAGATTAGAAATCAGCTGAACTGTATTGTAGGGGACCATTTCGGAATTTCGGTCTGAAGTACGGCACGGATGGCGGGGCGGCGCTTAGGCTCCATGCCAATTCGCCGCTCAGTGGGACGACGCGCGGAGTGGTAGCTTTATATAAAAGTTATGCGAAGGAGGATGGCTATGGGTGATTCTGCGAGGAGACGGTATCTTCTCAGCGACAAGAAGGCCGAGAGAATCATCTTCACCATGTCTCCTGATCTGGAGCGCACTGTGGCTTGCATAGCGAGGGAGGGCTGCGTGAGCGTTTTCATCTTGTCGATGCTGGTCGACAAGGCGCTGGAGAAGCCCGCCGAGGGGCGTGGGAAGTGAGCAAGATGGCTATGCATGGGGGTTACGCTGGTTACGCCGGTGGTGCTTCGGCTTTCGATGAGGATTCGTATGAGCAGACGATTATCGATCGTATGGTGAACCGTCTGGGCTATGAACATCTGTATGGTCCCGATGTCGAAAGGACGGATGGGCGATACCATGATGTGTTCCTGCCGGGAGTGCTTAGGAAGAGCTTGTGCAGAATCAACCCAGGACTGCCAGGCCGGGCCATCGACGAGGCGATTCTGAAGCTGGAGGATGTAGAGGGCGGTTCGCTGGCACAGCGCAACGAGCGCTTCACCGACTATCTGCAGTCAGGCGTGGAGGTGCGGTATTTCGACGGTAGAGAGGAACGCAACGAACTCGTTCGGCTTGTTGATTATGACGATCCGGAGCGTAATGCGTTTCATGTTGTGAACCAGTGGACGTATGTCGAGCATGAGAACAAGCGCCCCGACGTCGTCGTGTTCGTCAATGGGATGCCTCTTGTGGTGTTTGAGCTCAAGAGTCCGTCGCGCGAGGACACGAGTATCAGCGATGCGTACGCGCAGCTGCGCAACTATCTGAAGGCGATTCCCTCTTTCTTCGTGCCGAACGCGTTTCTTGTGATTAGCGACTCGACCGAGACAAGGGTCGGAACCATCACATCGCCCGAGGACCGTTTCAGCGAGTGGAAGAGCGTGGACGGCGACTATGCCAAGAACGATACCCGCTGGCAGACCATGATCGACGGTATGTTCCGCAAGGACCGTCTGGTCGACATCTTGCGCAACTTCATTTGTTTCAACGACGACGGCGACAAGGTCGTGAAGATACTGGCGGCTTACCACCAGTATTTCGGTGTTCACAAGGCGGCCGACCGTGCCGTCGAGGCGGTCGCGGGGGACGGGCGCATCGGCGTTTTCTGGCACACGCAGGGATCCGGCAAGTCGCTGTCGATGGTGTTCCTCGCGCATCTGCTTCAGACGCGCATCGAGAGCCCCACCATTGTGGTGGTCACCGACAGAAACGACCTCGACGGGCAGCTCTTTGGACAGTTCTCGAGGTGCTCGAAGTTCCTGCGGCAACAATCCGTGCAGGCAAAGAGCCGCGAAGACCTGCGCAAGCTCCTTTCGGGGCGCGAGGCGAACGGCATCGTGTTTACGACCATGCAGAAGTTCATCGAAGGCGACGGACCGCTGTGCGACAGGTCCAACGTGATTGTGATGATCGATGAGGCACATCGCGGACAGTACGGTCTGACCGAGACCATCAAGGAGGACGGGACGGTGTCCATCGGCGCCGCCAAACAGATGCGTGACGCCTTGCCGAACGCATCCTACATCGGTTTCACTGGCACACCCATCGAGCTTGACGGTCGCAACACGCAGGAGGTCTTCGGTGGTTACATTGATGTGTATGACATGACGCAGTCCGTCGAGGATAATGCGACGGTGCCAGTCTATTACGAGAGCCGTGTGGTCGCACTACACTTGGACCAGGGTGCCTTGGACGAGCTGGATGCCGCATATGGGGAATACGCCGCGTCCCACGATGAGGCGACCACCGAACGTAGCAAGCATTCCATGGCGGCGCTCGACGCCATCCTCGGGGCGCCAGAGACTATCGACTCTCTGTGCGAAGACATGATCGCTCACTACGAGCAGAACCGTGCAGACCTGCTTACTGGCAAGGCGATGATCGTGGCATACTCCCGTCCCACCGCGATGAAGATCTACTACAGGCTCCTGGAGCTGAGGCCAGAGTGGAAAGACAAGGTTGGCGTCGTGATGACCACGAGCAATCAGGATCCCGAGGAATGGTACGAGGTCACACACGGCGTGACGCCAGGGCAAGGGAAGTCCGGCCTCGGTAGGCTCAACCACAACAAGGATATGGAGCGTCGTTTCAAGAGCGATGACGATCCGCTGCGCATCGTAATCGTCGTGGACATGTGGCTCACCGGCTTTGATGTGCCGTCCCTTGCCACGATGTACATGTACAAGCCGATGCGTGGCCATAACCTCATGCAGGCGATTGCGCGTGTGAACCGCGTCTACCCGGGCAAAGAAGGCGGTCTGATCGTGGATTACATCGGCATCGCCGGTGCCCTCAAGGCCGCGATGCACGACTACACGCAGCGTGATCGGAAACAGTTCGGCGACATGGATATCGCCAAGACCGCGTACCCCAAGTTCCGTGAGAAACTTGCGGTGTGCCGTGATTTGCTGCATGGGTTTGACTATCGGGATCGCATCACCACACAGAACAAGGAGGAGCTCGCGGCGTGCATTGCCGATGGTACTGACTGGTTGCTCGACAAGGATCGAATCGAGACGCGGGACGAGTTCCTCAAGCAGTCGCAGCTGTTGGAAAGTGCCGAGAGCCTGTGCAAGAGCATGGTCTCTGAAGCCGACCAGTACGAGGCAGCGTTCATCCATGTGTTGCGAGTGCAGGTTCTGCGCATTCTCGGAAAGGCACCCTCGACCGGCCATGGCATGAGCTACGCAGAGTTCAACAGGCGTATCAGCTCTCTGCTCGAGCAGACGGTGCAGAGTGACGGAGTCATCAATCTCATCGGCAAGGACAGCACGGAGATATCGCTGTTCAACGAGTCCGTGCTGGATGAGATTTCCAAGATGAAGGTCAAGAACATCGCGCTCGAGACTTTGAAACGCCTCATTTCGGAACAGGTGAAGGCGTACAGGAAGACCAGCGTGGTTAAGTCACAGAAGTTTTCGGAGATGCTGCAGACGACCCTCAATGCCTATCTCAATGGCATGCTTACGAACGCCGAGGTCATCGAAGAGTTGATGGCGATGGCCAAGGACATGATGAAGGATCGAGAGGAAGGCAAGAGCCTTGGGCTGTCGGCGGAGGAACTCGCCTTCTACGATGCGCTCACCAAGCCGCAGGCGGTTAAAGATTTCTACACTAACGACCAGCTTGTGGCCATGACCCACGAGCTCACCGACGCATTGCGCAGGAATGCGACGATAGACTGGCAGGAGAAGCGTACTGCGCGGGCCGGCATGAAACGCGCCATCAAGCGGCTGCTCAAAAAATACAAGTACCCGCCTGATGAGGAACCGGAGGCAATCGAGACCGTGATGGATCAGTGCGAACTGTGGGCCGACAATCAAGTCCTCTAGGTGGTACGTTCGCAAGGTATATCAAGGAATAATCAGGACCTAGACAAGGCACAGGAATGGCGAAAACGGCGAAAAAGAACACGAACACCCAAGAGATTGGGTTCGAGGAGAAAATCTGGGATGCGGCCGATAGGATGCGCGGCCATATCGACGCGTCGGAATACAAGAACGTCGTGCTCGGTCTCATTTTTCTCAAATACATCTCCGATCGCTTCGAGCAGAAGCATCGCGCCCTCGTAGAGGAAGGTGAAGGTTTCGAGGAAGACCGTGACGAGTACGAAGCCGATGGCATCTTCTGGGTGCCCAAGGACTCCCGCTGGGAGACCGTGGCCGCGGCCGCCCACACGCCCGAGATTGGCAAGGTCATCGACAACGCCATGCGCCAAATCGAGGCGGAGAACGACTCCCTCAAGGGTATTCTTCCCAAGAACTTTGCTCGGCAGGAGTTGGACAAGCGGATGCTGGGCGACGTGGTGGACCTGTTCACCAACGTCACTATGGTGTCGGAGGGCAACACCCAGGACGTGCTCGGTCGGACCTATGAGTATTGCCTGCAGAAGTTCGCCGAGAAGGAAGGCAAGAACGCCGGAGAGTTTTATACGCCCACCTGTGTGGTGCGCACCCTCGTCGAGATAATCCAGCCCTTCCACGGACGTGTCTACGACCCGTGCTGCGGTTCGGGCGGTATGTTCGTCCAGTCCGCCCGGTTCGTGGAGCACCATTCGGGTAGTCTCAGCGATATCTCCGTCTTCGGACAGGAGAGCAACCCCACGACGTGGAAGATGGCGAAGATGAATCTCGCCATCCGCGGCATCGACGCGGACCTGGGCCCGCACAATGCCGACACGTTTTTCGATGACCTGCACAAGGACAAGCGTTTCGATTTTGTACTCGCCAATCCGCCCTTCAATCTCAAGGATTGGGGCGGAGACAAGCTGCGCGACGACCCGCGCTGGGACTACGGCACGCCGCCCGAAGGCAACGCTAACTTCGCCTGGTTGCAGCACATGGTGCATCATCTCAGTGATGATGGGCGCATGGGCATGGTGCTGGCCAATGGTTCCTTGTCGAGCCAACAGAGCGGCGAAGGGGATATCCGCGCCAACATCGTCAAGTCTGACATTGTCGAGGGAATCGTCGCTCTGCCTGACAAGCTGTTCTACAGCACCGGAATACCCGTGTGTTTGTGGATCATCAACAAGGACAAGCATAACCATGCCGAGGAGGCTGGCAAGGTGCTGTTTGTTGACGCGCGGGAACTGGGCACGATGGTCACCCGTAAGCTGCGCGAGCTCAAGGATGACGATATCGCCAGGATCGCCGATGCCTTCACCGCATTCCGAAATGGCGAGCTGGAGGAAGAGAAGGGGTTCTGTGCCGTCGCGACGTTGGATGAGATTGCCAAGCAGGACTACATCCTCACGCCCGGGCGCTACGTCGGCATTGCCGATGCCGAAGATGATGACGAACCTTTCGACGAGAAGATGAAAAGGCTCACAGGCGAACTCTCCAAGTGCTTTGAAGAGTCTAACCGTCTGCAAGAGGAGATCAAGAAGAACCTGGAGGCAATCGGATATGAGCTATGAACTCGTTGAACTCGGTGACGTCATCACGAATATCACCACAGGTCCTTTCGGATCGAATCTGAAAGTTTCATGTTTCGTCCCAAAAGGCTTTCCCGTGGTGGATGGAGCCAACCTCAGAGGATATAAACTGACAGACAACATAACAAAGTTCGTGACTGATGAAAAGGCGCGTTCCCTGTCTAGATCCATTGCCCATCGTGGCGATGTTGTGGCTACAATCAGTGGGAATGTGGGGCAGGTAGCGTATGTTCCCGATGATTCTGCCTATACCGGATATCTCTGTTCACAGCGTCAGTTCAAGATGTCTTTCGACACGAGCAGAGTTTACGTTCCGTATCTTGTATATTATCTGCATACTCGTGAGGGACAGCACCAGATACTTTCTTTTGTGAATCAGACTGGTGTCCCTGCGCTTGCGCAGCCCACGAAGAATTTCAAAAGGATAGTGGTTCCTCTCCCTTCCTTGAAACAACAGATGGCTATTGCTCGTATTCCGGAATTGCTTGACAATGCAATTGAGCTCAATTCTCGTACAAATGGCTATTTGGAGGAACGTTGCCAGATCCTTTTTGACCAGATGCAGACCG
>CAYVHC010000048.1:0-9609 GCA_964451025.1 uncultured Bifidobacteriaceae bacterium | reverse complement strand
ATCATGCGGATGGTCTGCATCGACAGGCAATCGGACAGCGCCCACGCGCCTGGCGTAACGAATCCCTCGATCGCATGGGTGAGTGCATCCAGGCCAGTGGCGACCTTCAGCCCGCGCGGCATGGAATCGGTCAGATCAGGGTCGACGAAAGCGACGACAGGGATGTCGTGCGGGTCGACCGCCACGAACTTGCGCTTGTTCGCCGTGTCGGTGATCACATAGTTGATGGTCGTCTCCGAAGCGGTGCCGGCGGTGGTGGGCACGCCGAAAATCGGGACGGACGGGTTCTTGGTGTCCGCCACGCCCTCGAGCGAAAGCACATCGGCGAACTCAGGGTTCGCGGTGACGATGCCGATGCCTTTGCACGTATCCTGCGGCGAGCCGCCACCCAAGCCGATAAGGAAGTCCGCGCCGGCGGAGGCGAATTTCTTCGCACCGTCCTGAATGCATTCGACCGGCGGATTCGGCTTCACGTTGTCGAAAATCTCATATGGCAGACCGGCTTCGTCAAGCACCGCCGTCACCTTTGCCACGGTGCCGGTCTCGAGCAGCACCGGATCGGTGACGATGAACGCCTTCTTGAACCCGCGTGCCTTCGCAGCGACAGGGATTTCCTTGATTGCGCCGCGACCAAAATATGCAGTCTGATTGAAAATCATGCGATACACCATGTTGTTCTCCTTCGAACAGTTCCCGATGCGCGGGAATCACCATTGACGCACCCCATTGTAGCCACTCCCCGCAGCCACTGACCGCAGCCACTGACCGCAGCCACTTCGTTGTGACCACGGTCAGACGTACCGCCCCGACACGCACAGCGCACGACACGCAACACGCAGCGCCGACGCCGTCAGTCGGATGCCCCGGGCTTCCCGGATTTTCCACCGCTGTCGTGCCCTCCATCGTGACGCGACCCATCCCGGCCGGTCTCCACATGGGATACGGCGATCTTTCCGGTATGATATGACGCCGGACGCTTCTCTCCGGTCAGGCGATCCGCCTTGGGTTCGCGCGTCGGCTTGCCGAACGGAAGCCCGAAGAACCATCCAGGACGCTGCACGGATGGCGAGGCGATCTGCGAATACCCCGAATCTGGGTCGGGTTCGTCACTCAGCGTGTCGCTGATGAACGCATTGTGCTCCGCCTCTTGGTCGCGCTGCTGCTGCAAGCGGCGTCTCTCCGCCGCACGCTGACGTTCCTGCTCCCCGTAACGCGCAATGTCGGCGGGTCGCAACACCACGGTGGTGTCGCCCGTCGGTTCGCGCCGGGCTGCGGTGCTCACGTATTCGTCGCCATCCTCGTCATCATCCTCGTCGGATTCATCATCCGAAGCCTGCGAGACGTCCTGAGCCTGCGACTGCATGGCAGCGAGCTCGTGCTTGATCTCCCGCAGGTCCTTCGAAATCTCGTCCATGTGCCCATGGATCTTGGCGATGCGTTCCTTCGTGAGGCGATCCTCACGGTTCTTGCGAATGGATTCCTCCTGAATGAGCCACGACGACAGCAATGCGCAAATGATACCGTTGAGGATGATTCCGGCGAACATCATCAGGCCGGCTATCACGCGTCCCATCGTGGTGACCGGCGCATAATCGCCGTATCCGACGGATGTCATGGACACCCACAGGCACCACAGGGACTCGGGGTATGTGCGGATCGTGGAGCCGGGAGCGTTGCGTTCGGCATCCAGCAGCGCGAGAGAACCCACGAAAAACACCATGATGGACACCGCCACGGTGTAGGTGATGATGCGTGCACGGAAGCTTTGCGAATTTGCCCTTCGCAGCGCACGCAACGGCGTGAGCGCGAAGACGATTCGCAGCGGGCGGAACATCGGCAGCGTCACCACCAGCAGGTCAAGCAGGTGGGTGATAAACCATCGACCTTTGTTAGGCACCAAGATGAGCGTGACGATGTAGTCGATGGCGAAAATGATCCACAGGGCATCCATCACCACGCTGGCGATGGTCGCAGCAAGCCCATATGGCTGCGCCAGCACCACCCACGTGTAGATGGCGAGGAATATGAACGACAGTGCCGTCATGAACGGCTCAGACGCTTTTTCCCACTTCTCGAAGGTCATGCAACTAACCTTAGTCGATGGATGGCGCTTCGCAGGTGGCCGACACCCGCCCATGTATTTTTCAGCCTGAGGCGCCATAATTGCTATCAGCAGTTCACGATTATTCACGATGCACCGCAGCGTGCGACCCATCGGAGGGTTATGCGCCGGCGGGCACTCATCGAAAGGACACTCATGACACAGCGCATCCGCCGACATTCGCTGTCGCTTTTCGCCGCTTTCACCGCTTTACTGCTCGTGCTGTGCGCATCCGGCTGCGGTTCGGGTGCTGCCACAGGCTCATCGTCGGATTCCACCAGCTCGGCCTCGGGCGCCTCATGGATCTCCACGGTGGATTGGGCGGCGCATCCAGCCACCGACACGCCGTTGTCTCTCTTCGGCGAGCTGACGGCCCCCATCACGATCAATGCGCTCATTCCGCATCTGGCAGGCGTGAACATCGCCACAACCGGTGATTCCGTCACCGATCCCTCACAACTGACGACAAGCGACCTGCAGCTGGATTCCGACGTGACATATGACACGTTCACGCTGGATTCGTCAATGAGCTCGCTGTCGATGAGCGTGTCATTCGCCTTCTATCAGACCGAAACATCCACCGTGAAGAATGCCTTCACCAACGATTATTGGAAGATGTCGCTTGACTCCACGTCATCAAGCACCATCGACTCCCTGCTCAATGTCGAGGTCGACGACCAAGACGCCACGAATGCCAATGACGAGGGATCCGTGCGCCTCAATGCGATAATCCGCACATACGGCGCCCCCACATACATCTGGTATTACGGTTCGCAGTTCGATGTCGCCAACGCCTCCCAAGGCGGCGCCTACGACCTGGTGTGGGAGCGCGACGGATACGCGTTCGACGTCGTGGTGCAGGACGTGGTGAGCAATGGCTCCACCGTGGCGGATGCCGCCGGTTTCGGCTACTACCCCGGCAACGCATGGTCGCGTGAGAAGGAGCAGCTGCAATCCGGCCTCGAAGACGCCAGCGGCAACAAGGTGGAGTTCAAGACCTTCGCCGACGTCGCCTCTCAGCTGTGAACGCAACAAAGAACACAGCCGCTTGCACCGCATCACTTGCATCGCATCGCTTGCATCGCTGTGATTGCGTGGCGCGTGCGCGCCGATGCATGCGCCACGCACCCCATCAGATTTTCGCAACACTCGCCTAGGTTTGCGCACCACCCTAAGAACCGAGGAACCATGACACTGCCCACATTGCATACCGCTTTCCACCGCACTCACACCAGCGACCGCCCTCATGCGCACGCGCCGATGGTGCGACGCTTCCTCGCAGCAATCGCCATACTGCCACTGCTCGCAGCCAACGCCGGCTGCGGCTCCGCCTCGACCGACGCAACTTCCAGCGCCTCGCCGTCGCGCGACAACACGGTCTCATGGCTATCGCAGACGGATTGGAACGCCCATCCCGCCAACGACACCGCACTCAAATTCTTCGGAGTGATCGATGCGCCGATCAAGGCCAGCGATCTGTTCGACCATGCGACGGATATCTCCGTGGAAGTGGCAAGCGGCGACGGAACGAAAGCAATGACAGACAAGCAGGAGCTGCTCACATCCACCGCAGCGAAGCCTAGCGATGATGCGGGCGACTCCATCGTAATGGACGATTCCTTCGGCGGAGTGACGCTCAACCTGCATTATGAACTCGACAACAGCACCACCCCCATCAGCGACGTGTTTTCGAAAGGACTGTTCGACATCGCATACACGCCTGACAGCACCGCGAGCCTGGAAAAAATCGTCGGAATCGCCGCCTCTGATTCGGATTCTTCCAGCGCGGCGCTCGATGCGGTCGTCGACACTTACGGACAGCCCACCGGCATCTGGTATTGGAACGACACGTCGTATTTCGATCCAACCAACGCAGCCAATGGCGGTATCTACGAGATGTGCTGGGAGCGTGACGGATACACGTTCACCATCACAGTGCAAGACACCATCGGCACGGAATATTCCATCGCGAACACTTCATTCACCTACTATTCGGGCGCCGCGTGGGATTCTTTCAAGAAGCAGCTGGAAAGCGGCTCCATCGACGGCACCGAGAACAACGTGAAGTATTGGGCGTTCACCGATTTCTATAACTCCTATCTGTCGCCCGAGGCAGTCGCGTCATTGCAAGCGTCGGCGAGCGCGGCGGCATCCTTGGCGGCTGCGTCGGCAAGGGCGACAGGGTCTGCGTCGGAGTCAGAGACTGGGGCATCGGCATCGGAGACGGCGTCGGCATCAGAATCAGGGTCGACGGCGGAATCCTCAGCAACTGCATCAACATCGGGATCATCATCAACGGACGCCGGTTCTGAATCCGGGACTGCCGAATCCAGTAACTAGCACCGTTTGGGATCCGCCACCCCATCCAGCAACTGAGGCCACATAGCAGCCGAAAGAATGCCGCGCCCGTCATTCTCGACAGGCGCGGCATTGTTATGCAGGGCGGGTTCGCAGTTGCATCGGCTGTCACGCACATCGCAAAACCGTCCACACATCACTGACCAACCCACCACACGCCCTACCTCGCCTGCAATGTGCCAGCCGCCACTCACACATAACCAAGCAGCAGACACTCTAAACACCGCGCATCCACAGGACTACGATATGGCTGTACACGATGCCCAGCCAAGGCCCAAGACCCAAAAGCCAAAAGCCAAGTCCCCAACAGGACTGAGCACACAACCAAACATGGGAGAGAAAGAAGCCATGCACAAGAAGCCAATCGCAACAGCCATCGCAGCAATACTCGCGCTCGTACTCGGAGCATGCGGCAACACCAGCAGCGCACCAGCCTCCAGCACTACTGGCTCAACACAATCGCAGACGGCACAACCAGCAGAAACGGAATCTGCCGAGCAGCCAGCAAACTTGATTGGCACCTGGAAGCAGACAAATTCCAACAGCACCGACACGTGGATGGAAGCTGAGATCACAGCCGATACAATCACGATCCAGTGGGTCAGCGACAATGGCGATACGAAGAGCCTGTATTGGAAGGGCACGTACACCGCTCCTGACAAGGCCGGGGACTGGAAGTGGACAAGCCAAGGAGACACTGCGGCAATGCAGGCATCGCTGCTCGGGTCACAAGACGCCACCAAAGACTTCACCTACACCGAAACGGACGGCGTCAGCTGGGAGGCCACCGCGATGGGTACCACCGTCACAGTAAAAACCGCCAAGCAGTGAATGATGACCAATAGATAACGACAGACTCCGAGGAAGCCGAATGCAGGACGAGGCGCTCACGAAAACGCACACAAAGCGCACTCGCCCCGAAGATACCGACCGTCCGGAACACGTCGACAGCAGGCTTGCACGGCACATATAAATTCCAAAGCGCACATAAATTCCGATATTCCGCGGATTGGAATCGCTGAAATCACACCGTATTGTCAGCGTCATCCCCTTCCGACACGATGCGGGCACAGGGACCAAGGAGAATGGACAGTGACAGCAGAACGCTGCCTCGGGTTCAAGGGTTCCCTCGTGTTCAGGGGTTGCCAAGCGCATCGATATGAAGCCCGGCGCACCGGGCAACTACCGTGCACCGGACAAACCACCGGCGGCCCAAACCGAATGTGCGCGTCGGCGGCATCCGCGAGTGTAGGGAGACACCCATCGACGCGTCCGGGTCGCCGTGCGGCGGACGGATCTCGTGGCCGTCCATGGAGTCGCACCATGGCGCGCGGAGTGGTGATGTGCGTGGAGAAGGATCCCGCGCTAAGGGCACTGGCCCCGGCCAAAAACACGAAACCCCAGAAGAATCTGCCAGGGTCTGTAAAAGAAAAGCCGCCAGGAGGCGGCTGGAATACATAAGAAGAATATGAGACGGCTAGACGGTCCGGCCGACATCGCCCTTCGGACGGATCAGGGCCGCATACTTCTCCGGAAGCGCGATAGATTTCAACACGTCGAGCACGTCAAAGAATTCGGGGTTACCGACGTTGAAGTACTTCCACTCGCCGTCGTCCTTGTGGATGATTGCTGACACGCCGAACGGGTTCACCGGTTGGTCTTCCGTCCACCCGCTGGGCTCGACGTTGAAATACCAGCCACCTGGGTATTCGTAGGCGGCGGAGAACACCGCGACGGGTACGCGTTCACCATCGCCGTCAACGACATGATCGGCACCGAGTACTCGATGACGAACACCTCGTTCACGTACTACTCGGGCAACGCATGGAAGAGCTTCAAGACCGACCTTCAGAGCGGATCGATCGACGGCGGCAACAACAACGTGCGCTACTGCGATTTCCATGATTTCTACGATTCCTATCTCTCCCCCGAGGCCGTGGCGTCGCTCGAGGCGTCGGCTTCCGCCGCGCAGTCCTCCGCGATGGCGTCGGCCTCGTCCGAGGCAGCCAGCTCCGAGTCGTCGGCGGCATCGTCCGAGGCATCGTCTGATTCGACGGACGGCGGATCGGTATCCGCAGAATAGCGTCATCCCGCGCCACTCACACCAACAGTGCCCGACAGGCTCCCCGCTTGCCGGGCACTGTGCTTTCCCGTGCGCATCATCGTCCACGTCGGCGAACGCCTCGCTCAAAATCGCAAGCCTAGCTCAGAAGAACAGCCACGCCATGAGGGCGGCGTATCCCACGAGCAGCACCGAGGTGAGGACGCTTGCGAGGAACGCGGCACGCCCTTCCTTGGCGATGGCGCGCACATTCACCGTCAGTCCCAGCGCGGCCATAGCCATGCCGAGCACGATATACGCCACCGACACAAGCGTCGGCGCCGCCGCGCCCAGGCCCGGCACATATGTGCCCGCCACGGAGGCGCCGATGAAGCCGAGCATGAACCACGGGAAGCCCGCCCGGCCGCCCCGTTGCACCCCGTCCTCAGCGTGTCGCCTGTTCCACCACATGGAGATGGCGCCGGCCGCGACCACGAGCATCAGCACGCGCGACAGCTTCATGATCGTGGCAATGTCGACGGCGCCGAATGCGTCGCCCGCCGCCACGGCGTGGGCGATCTCGTGAAGCGACGCGCCGGCCATGACGCCCAGCTGCGTGGAGGTCAGGCCCGTGAGGGGGCCGAGGGCGATTTCGGCGAGCGCGAAAATCGTGCCCATGATGGCCACGATTGCCACGGCCATCACCTGATGGTCCGCCTTGCTGCGCTCCTTCTCCGGCGGAACCGTGATCGACCCCGACAGCCCCATCACCGCCGCGGCACCGCAGATGCCCGTGCCGCCGGCCACGAGGATAGCGAGGTCGGGCTCCACACCGAGACGCCGCGCGATGCGGTAGCAGACCACGATCGTCAGAGTCACGCCGACGGCGGCGATGGGCAGGCATACGAGGCCTTGCGTGAACAGCACGGCGAGGTTGAGCTTGAATCCCAAGAGGATGATGCCGAGGCGCAGCAGCTTGTTGGAAATCAGGCCGGCCGCGTCGCGCACGCCGGCTCCGCGTTCCTCGGAGCCCGCCACGTACAGGCGGCGCACGGGTGCCTGGAGCGCCATGCCGATGAGGAGCGCAATGATGAGGGCGCCGAACAGGCTCAGCACCGGGAGGCGTTTGAGCCACGATCCGGCCAGCGAGGCGGCGAGCGTCAGCACTGCGATAACGCCCATCTGCGGGGTGAGGATGCGGCGGCCCCATGCGGAGGCGAAGGCCGCCACCGGGTTGCGGCGGGTGGCGGGGCGAGGTGCCGGGCGAGCGGCGGGGCGAGTGGGGGCCGGGGTGTCGGTATGTGGCGCGTCGGTTCGCGCAGGTGCTTGTTTTTGTGTCATGCCTCGTATTCAACAGCACGCGTTGGCATTCATCAAATAAAACATTCCGATGTTTTTCATCAGGTTTTTCAATACGATTTTTCCATCATGCACCGTCATCGCATGGCACCATCGCGCAACCTCTGCGCCTACTCCCGCGCCGCCTGTGCTCGCTCATCGCCGCGCATCGCCGCGATCATCGTCTCCGCGGCGCTGCGCTGGCCTCGCGACAGGCCCGTGCGCGGCGTCACCGCGTAGAAACGCCGCACGAATTCACTCCCCAGGGCGCGCACGGGCACACCGTCGGGCACGATGGACCGCGAGACGACGGAACAGCCGAAGCCCGACGCGAGCGCGGCGACGATGGCCGCGTTGCTGGCCACCGTCATCGACCGCCCGGGCACAACGCCCTCGCTTTTGCACAGCAGGTCGGTGTAGTAGCGCACGCCGGACCCCGCTTCGCGCAGCAGCCACACCGACGAGGGGTCGCCGGCGAGCACGAGCTCGTCGGAGCATAGAGTGACGCGGTCGATGGCGTCGTTGATGACGGGTTTTTCGATTACGCCGAATTCGGCCTCCTTGCGCCCCACGAGGTCCACGATGACATCGGAGTTGACGGCGCGAAAGGTCAGGTCATACCGGTCGAGCCGCGGTTCGAGAGCCGCGAGAGCTGCGGGCATGAGCACGGAGGCGGCGGTCAGGGAGAAGCAGGCGCGCATGCGGACGGCGGTGCGGGATGCGCGGACTGCCTCATCGCAGGCGTCGCGCCATGTGTCGCCGATGGTCGCGGCAGCGCGGTACAGGAGCGTGCCGGCGGCGGTGGGTTCCACGTCGCTTCTCGCCTTGCGCACAAACAGCAGTACGCCGGCCTCGGCCTCGAGCGCGGCGATGCGCGCGGACACGGTGGGCTGCGATACGCCGAGTTCGTCGGCGGCCGCCGTGAATTGGCCGGTTTCGTAGACCGCCGCCAGCGTCCTCAGCAGCGGGAACATGTCGTGCGCGGGCATGGGCCTTCCCCTTCCGTCCAGAACAGGCCGTCGCACCGCTCCGGGAACGGAGGAATCGTGCGGCGGCCTGCGGCACGCGCGGACGTCACTTGCTGACGTTGAACTTGAACTCCACGATGTCGCCGTCCTGCATCACGTAATCGCGACCTTCCTGACGGAGCTTGCCCTCTTCCTTGATCTGCGTCATGGAGCCCTTCGCCGCCACGAAATCGTCATACGAGACGATATCGGCCTTGATGAAGCCCTTCTCGAAATCGGAGTGGATGACGCCGGCCGCCTGTGGTGCGGTCCATCCCTTGTGAATCTGCCAGGCGCGCACTTCCTTGACGCCAGCGGTGAGGAACGTCTGCAGGCCGAGGATGTCGAAACCCACGCGTGCCAGCTGGTCGAGGCCGGATTCCTTGAGGCCGGCGTCGGCAAGCATTTCGCGGGCGTCGTCCTCGTCGAGCTCGGTGAGGTCGGATTCGAACTGCGCGTTGAGGAACACAGCGGGTGCCGGCGCTACGCTTGCCGCGAGCTTGGACTTGAGCTCGTCGTTCTGCAGCTCGTTGTCATCCACGTTGAACACATAGATGAACGGCTTGGCGGTCATCAGATGCAGGTCGTAGATGTCGTCCTTGTTGATCTTGCCCGCCTGGGCCGCGTGGTCGATGGTCTCGCCCGCCTCGAGGATCTTCTTCGCCTCGTTGACTGCGTTGACGTATTCCGGCGTGACCTTCTTGCCGCGCAGTTCCTTCTCAAGCTTCGGCAGCGCGTTTTCGATGGTCTGCAAATCGGCGAGG
>CAYVHC010000047.1:0-9731 GCA_964451025.1 uncultured Bifidobacteriaceae bacterium | reverse complement strand
GGATGCCGGGCACGCCGGGACGCTGGTGCAATGCGAGCGCGGCGGGCACGTAGCGCACGTCGTCGACGTCCGCCCGTTCGGCCTGCGTCATGCGCCGGCGCGTGTAGGTGGAGAGGGATTCGAGGTAGCGGCGCGAGCCTTCCGCGTACAGCACGCCGAGCGCGAGCGATGACTTGCCCGATCCGGAGACGCCGGCGATTCCCACGATCTGGCCGAGCGGCACGTCCACGTCGATGTCGCGCAGGTTGTGGACGCGTGCCCCACGCACCTCGATGGCGGCGGGCCTGCGGTGGGATGGGGTGCGAGCGGGGATTGCGGATGTGACGGGGGTTGCGGGGGTTGCGGGGACCATGGGGGCCGACTGGTGGATGGGGGCCGTGGGGACAGACTGGTGTTTATTTGATGATGACGACATAGGATGTTTGTTCACAGCTACCTCTCAGACGTTCACGGCTGCCTCGAAGATTGGCGGTTCAATCCTTGCATGGCGCCGTGACCCCGCATGGCGCCGCGATGGTTCGAAATGGTTCGGAATCTTGCGTGATCATTCAGGATGATTCGGCGAGATGCTCAGCGATATGCTGGATACCGCAGACATGGCGCGGGCGCAGGCATCACTACGAACGGCTCGGGATACGCCCGGGATGACAATGACGCATGCGATGACGGGATGATTGCAGGATGGGACGGGATTCATCATGGAACGATTGACGGCGCAGCAAGTCTACAACAAACTGGTCGAAGGGTATGGCAAGCCGCGATGGTGGCCGGGCACGCCGTACGAAATCATGGTCAGCGCCATCCTTGTGCAAAACACAGCGTGGACGCAGGTGGAGAAAGTGTTTGCCGCATGGGGTGAGCCCGAGCCTGCCAAGGTACTGGAGATGCCTGTCGAACAGCTGCAGGAGATGATTCGCCCATGTGGCTTCATGAAGGCGAAGGCTGCGACGATCCGAGGGGTCACCGAATGGTACCGTGGGTATGGATTCGACATCGAAAAGGCGCGGGCAACGAGTCTGGATCGGCTGCGGCACGAACTGCTGGGCCTAAAGGGTATCGGCGCGGAAACCGCGGACGCGATGCTCGTGTTTGCGCTGCACAAGCCGTCGTTCGTCATCGACGCCTACACGCGCCGCTTCCTTGACCGCATGGGATATGGCTTCAAGGACGACCGACAGATCCGCCGCTTCTTCGAATCCGGCCTACCCGCCGATTACCAAATCTATGGCTGGTACCACTGGCTGCTGCTCGAACACGGGAAGAACCATTGCAGCAAGCAGCCGGCGTGCGAAGGCTGCGTGTTCAGCAAAGTGTGCCCCGGACGGATTCTCTAAGCCTCCCTCTTCGGCACCTCACGATTCGCTCGCCGAAGAGGGAGGATATGACCCCTCACAACGACCACCTATCCTCCCTCTTCGGCGACACCTGATCCACTCGCCGAACACGGAGGATAGGGACCTCAAAAACAACCCGTTATCTTCCGTCTTCGGCGACTCAGGATTTATTCGCCGAAGACGGAAGATACGCCCCCTCAAAACGACCACCTAACTTCCATCTTCGGCGACCCAACAACCCACTCGCCGAAGAAAGAGGTTACGCCCCCAGAAACAACCACTTATCCTCCGTCATCGGCGACAACTGACCCACTCGCCGAACACGGAAGATACAACCTCTCAAAACAACCGCCTAACCTCCATCTTCGGCGACCCAACAACCCACTCGCCGAAGACGGAGGATACGACCCCTCACAACGGCCGCGTAACCTCCACCATCGGCGACACACGGTTCGCTCGCCGAAGACGGAGGTTAAATGAAAACAAAGAACCCGCGCAACCTCCATCATCGGCATCCCATGATGAGATCCGCATCACATGGCGCGCCATTGCGCAATCTCTCCCCACTCACAGGTAATCGAAGAGACGCTCGATGATGAGGTCGTTGAGCAGGCGCCCCCGCAACGTCGGAACCGCGAGCAGCCCCTGCGGACCCTGCGGACCCTGCTGACCCTGCGGGGCATGCTCGGCGCGCAGGGCATGCGGTTCCCGCGGGCCTTGCGAATCTTGCGGGACGAGCGGGTTGAACGTGCCCTGTGCATCACGCGAATCGCGCGGGGCATGTGTGCCCTGCGAATCGTTCAGATTGCACGAATCGTGCGGACCGGGCACCAAGTGGATCAACCCCTCGGATTCCAGCTGCCGCCATGCCTCGAGCGGGATGATTCCGGCGAAGCGCGCCGTGTCAAAACCTTCATGCAGGCGCAGACCGAGCATCAGCGTCTCCTCTGCATCCTGCCGCGCAGTGATCGCCTCGCTGCCCGCCCATGGCACCGTGGCTGCGTTGATCTGGCGGCCCCACGCTCGGGGATGCGCGGTGTCCCAGGCGCGCATCCCCACAGGCGCGGCATCTGCGTTTTCAGCCGCCGCGGCGTTTTCCTTTCCCGCGGTCTGCACTGCTGCCGTGGTATCCACCATTGCCGTGTCGCCTGCCGCTGGTGCGTCTGCTGCGGCGACAGCGTTCCGAGCATAAGGGGAATCCTGAATACACCCAGAATCCTGCTCATGCCCAGAATCAGTATTACCAAGTAATGCATGTGCGCTGGATTCACCGGATCCACGCCCCACCAGCCGATAATGCGAGTGCGCGCCGGGGCCGATGCCCGCCCAGTCCACGTTGCGCCAATACCCCAGGTTATGCCGCGACTCAAAGCCGGGCCGCGCCCAGTTGCTGATCTCATACCACGTCAATCCCGCGGCGGCGAAGGCCTCGTCAGCGATCTCGTATTTGGCAGCCTCGTCATCGTCGCTGGGCTTGGGGAGCCGGCCGGCGGCGATCATGCGGCCCATCCTGGTGCGCGGCGCAATCGTGAGCGCATATGCAGAGATATGATTCACGCCCAGATCCACCGCAGCGCGTACCGATGTGCGCCAATCCTCAAGGCTCTCCCCCGGCGCGCCATAGATCAGGTCCACGCTCGAACGAAGCCCACAGGCATCCGCTGCGCGCACACCCGCCTCGACGTTCACCGGCGTATGGCGTCGGTCGAGGGTGCGCAGCACCGAGGGAACCGCGGACTGCATGCCGAAGGAAATCCGCGTGAACCCACCGTCGGCAAGACGCTTGATGTAATCGGCGTCCACGGTGTCGGGATTCGCTTCGGTCGTCACCTCGGCGCCGGGCTCCAAACCCCAGATGCGGCGCACTGCGTCGAGCATTTCCACCAGGTCCGCCGCAGGAAGGATCGTGGGCGTGCCTCCGCCGAAGAACACGCTGCACGCGGCCGGCTCCTCGATGCCGTTCGCCTCCTGCCATGCGCGCACCAGCTCCATCTCGCGCACCGCCATACGCGCGTAATTGCCGCGCGAAGCGCCCTCTCCTAGGTCCGGCGCCGTGTATGTGTTGAAATCACAGTATCCGCAGCGCCTCATGCAAAACGGCACGTGCACGTATACCTCGAACGGCCCGCGTGCCGCGGCCGCTGTAGATGACGCAAGTCCTGCGCCCGCCACAGATGACGCAAGTCCCGCACCAGCCGCACTCACCGCAAGTCCGGCAGCCACCCCAGGCACCGCCGCCGCATCCCGCTGCGCCCCGGGTACGGCGGATGACGTGGACACCCATCCGGGCATGTCAGTTGCCGGCCTTCTGCGCGGCACGAATCTTGTCTTTCGTGTCACGGTCGGTCGGCTCATCCGTGCTCAGAGCGGCGATGAACGCCTCCTGCGGCACCTCCACGTGGCCGAGCATCTTCATGCGCTTCTTGCCAGCCTTCTGCTTCTCGAGCAGCTTGCGCTTGCGGGTGATGTCGCCGCCGTAGCACTTGGCCAGCACGTCCTTGCGCAGCGCGCGAATCGTCTCACGGGCGATGATGCGCGAACCGATGGCCGCCTGGATCGGAATCTCGAACTGCTGGCGCGGAATGAGCTCGCGCAGCTTCTTCGTCATCATCACGCCGTAGCTGTAAGCCTTGTCGCGGTGCACGATGGCGCTGAACGCATCCACCTTCTCGCCTTGGATGAGGATATCGACCTTGACGAGGTCCGCCTGCTGCTCGCCATCCTCATGGTAGTCGAGCGACGCGTAGCCCTTCGTGCGGCTCTTGAGCTGGTCGAAGAAGTCGAACACGATCTCGGCGAGCGGAATGTGGTAATGCATCTCCACGCGCTCCGTGCCAATGTATTCCATCGTGCCCATCTGCCCGCGGTGATCCTGGCACAGCTCCATCACGGAGCCGATGAACTCCTTGGGGGTGATGATGTCCGCCGCGACCACCGGCTCGACGATGCGCTTGACCCTGCCGTCGGGGAACTCGCTCGGGTTCTTCACATGATGACGCGAACCATCCTCCATCGTCACGTCATACTCGACGTTGGGGGCCGTCGAAATCAGGTCAAGGCCGAACTCACGGCTGAGGCGCTCCGAGACGATCTCCATGTGCAGCAGGCCAAGGAAGCCGCAGCGGAAGCCGAAGCCCAGCGCCACCGATGTCTCCGGCTCGTAGACGAGCGCCGCATCATTGAGCTTGAGCTTGTCGAGTGCGTCACGCAGCTCGGGGAACTGCGCGTTGTCGATCGGGAATAGGCCGGCATACACCATCGGCTTGGGGTCGCGGTAGCCGGGCAGCGGTTCGCTCGCCTGACGGGCCTCGGCGGTAATCGTGTCGCCCACCTTCGACTGGCGCACGTCCTTCACGCCGGTGATCACATACCCCACTTCGCCAGCGCCCAGCGACGCCGTGGGAGTCATGTCCGGCTGGATCACGCCCAGCTCGATCGGGTCATGCGTCGTGCCCAGGCCCATCATGTGGATGCGCTCGCGGTTGTGCAGTTCGCCGTCGACCATGCGGATGTAGGTGACGATGCCGCGGTAGGAGTCATACACGGAGTCGAAGATGAGCGCGCGTGCCGGCGCCTCGGGGTCGCCCTTGGGGGCGGGCACTTCCATGACGATGCGGTCGAGCAGGTCCGCCACGCCTTCGCCGGTCTTGCCGGAGACACGCAGCACGTCGCTGGTGTCGCACCCCAGCAGTCCGGCGATCTCCTCGGCATGCTTGTCCGGTTCGGCGCTGGGCAAATCGATCTTGTTGAGCACAGGGATGATCGTGAGGTCATGGTCGATGGCCATGTACAGGTTCGACAGCGTCTGCGCCTCGATGCCTTGCGTCGCGTCGACCAGCAGCACCGCGCCTTCGCATGCCGCCAGCGCACGGGAGACCTCGTACGAGAAATCCACGTGGCCGGGGGTGTCGATCATGCCGAGCGTGTATTCCTGCCCGTCGAACACCCATGGCACGCGCACAGCCTGAGATTTGATGGTGATGCCGCGCTCCTGCTCGATGTCCATGCGGTCGAGGAAGCGGTCGCGCATGTCGCGTTGCGACACCACGCCGGACAGCTGCAGGATGCGGTCGGCGACCGTGGACTTGCCATGGTCGATGTGCGCGATGATGCAGAAATTACGAATCAGCGACTGATCGGTTTGGCCGGGCTTGTTCTTCTGCTGCATCACTGAGCGTTCTCCTTGTCCGTGACCGCCGGGAGACGGATACCGGCGGCCCACGCATACGTCCTCGCCCACCGGTTGCGTGCGGCGGGCATGTCCAATTGTTCCAGTCTAACGGCTCGGGCAGGCAACGGCGGCAGCGCGTTGCGCAACCGCCGCCACACTGCCGCCTCGCGCCGACTTTCCGCCAATCCCCGGCAGGCTACCGGCCTAGAATCAAACGCGGGAGGGCGACCTTCCACTCCCTATCGGTCTTGTTGTCATACCAGCGCACCACGTAACCCACGTCCGCCTTGAGCACATGGTAGCCGCCCGTTCCCCCACGCCCACACACGTATCTGTTGATTTTCTCGTTCATGCTTCGCGACGGCCGGACCATGGCGTGCGTGCCGTCGCCGCAGTCCAGCACGAACCGCAGCAACCCGCCTCCGTCCCGCGAATCGATGCGCCCATGGAGTGCGTCGCCGGCCTGCAGCCTGCCAATCGCCCGCTGCGCCGCGGCATTCTCCACGTCACCGAGCCGAACATCACGCAGCGAGCATGCCAGCATCACGTTCCGCGGCTCCTCATGGTCACGCGAGTCGCGCGTCACGCGCACGCCCGCCTCCGCAAATGGCTCCTCAAGGTCGTGCAGCACCGCCGAGGAATCGAACAACACCAGTGAATGACGGGCGCGCGTCATTCCCACATACAGAAGGTTCACGGCTTGGATGTCCGCGGGAGTGAATCGTTCGGTCACCTGACAGTACACGGTGTCGAACTGCCGTCCCTTGGCCTTGTGGTAGGTCGACACAATGACGTCCGAGCCCTCCGGCTGCATCAGCTCCGCCACCGTGGTGTTCGCCAGCATCTCCTCCAGATCGGACCGGTAGACGGTCCCGACGCTGTCAGCGTAGCGCTGCAACGCGCCGATGACATCGTCGATGACGATGCTGCGAGAGAAACGGGTGCGCAGGCGATCAAGAGCCTCGCGATAATGCTCGGCGGGGATCACCATGTCATCGTCCAGGGATTCGAGGAAGACGGCGCATTCCTCAAGCATCTCGGCGCGGAAGCCAGCGCGGTCGTCGATGAACGTCACGGGAACGCCGCGATGCTGCAGCTCGCAGTAGACCGTGGCGACATCCTCGTTGGTGGGCACGAGCACGGCGATGCTTCCCCCACCCACCGTGCTGGCGCCTGCGCTGGGGGCGTCCGCCCTGCGAACGTTCGCGCCGTGGCTTTCCACGCTGGGCTTTTCCGCGCTGTGTTCCTCCTGCGTATGGGTGGCGTGCCACTGCTCGTCGACCCGTTCGATGATCGGCATGATGCCCGGATGCTCGAGGATGACATGCTCCACGCTGCCCTGCTCGTGGCTGTGAGCGTGACAGCGTGTCGTCTTCAGGCCGTGGGGTTTGAGCGTGAGGACCGCATTGGCTGCATCGACGATGGACATGTCGCTGCGATAATTCACGGACAGTTCGACGATGGTGGCGTCATCGGCGAGCGCCGCGTTATCGGACGCCGAGTCACCGGACCGCCCCGCCGCGGCGGCAGACCGCTGCTCCTCATCTGCGTCATGAGCGTCGGCGTCATGAGCGTCGGCGTCATTGACAACATCGTCATTGGCAACAGTGGCGAGCTTCGCCATGTAGGTGCTGTCGGCCCCGCGGAACCCCATGATGGCTTGGTCGTCGTCACCGACCGCGATGACGCGCATGTCCGTATTGCGGCGCATCATCGCGTCGACCAGCGCGTATTCATCGGCGGACATGTCCTGCGCTTCGTCGATGACGAGACAGGTTTTCGTGCACACCGATTCATCGATGCCGGCGTCCGGGTCGTTGAGCAACGCCGCCGCCTGCCGTTCGATGGTGTCTGCCTGCTCGAGGTTGCCGACGCGGCCTGCCACGTCAAATGCAAAGGCGTGGAAGGTGCGTATGCCGACGTAATACGACATGTCGCCGATGAGGTCGTGCAGGCGGTGGGCGAATTCCATGGCGGCGGCATGCGAGAAGGTGAGCATGAGCAGCTGCTCGGGCTTGGTGTCTTCCAGCAGCACCAGGCTTGCCAGCTTGTGCACGAGGGTCATCGTCTTGCCGCTTCCCGGCCCTGCGGCGACCACGATCACCCGGTGCGTGGCATCGTCGATGACGCGGCGCTGCTCCTTGTTGAGGCCGGCGAACAGGAGGTTGTACCGTTGCCCGGTCATGCCCAGCGACAGTTCGGCGCGGTCGCTCTTGCTGATGTATGTGTCGAGGAACGTGTCGTGATCCATGGCGAAGTAATCCGCGGCGAAGCGCATGGCCCGGTCGTGGTCGTCGATCATCATCGAGGCGAACCGGCCGACCAAGTGAATCTGTTCGATCCTGTTGCGGTAATAGGTGTCGAGCTGCGCGTAGTCCTCTTTGCGGTAGCGGCGCCGGTTGTCCGTTTCGACGCGGGTGATGCGCATCCCGTTGTAGATGACCAGGAAGCCGCCTTCGATGTCCAGTTCCCCGGTCCTTTCCAAATACAGCACCGCGCGCCGCACGTCCGTCAGGTTCACGGATGGTGCGGGCGCGGCGCCGGATGGTCCGGCGGCGGGTTCCGTGACATGCTCGGGGAGATTCTCTGTGGCGTGCTCGGGCGTGGATGCGAGCCCGAATCCCTCGAGGTGGGGGCGCAGGGCGGTCTCGCCTGCGTCCGTCGCATCGCCGGCGGTGCAGCAGCGCTGCAAATCGACCAATGAGAACACGACCTCGATGCGCTCCCCCACGTTTTCGCCGCGGGAACGCATCTGGGCGAGCTGCGTATGGGCAAGGTCGATCACATAATCGTCGATGAGCCGGGCGTGGCGTTGACGGTGTGCGATGCGTTGGGCGAACGTCTTCCCGTCGATGCCATCGGCGAACGCGATGTCGATGGAGGACGCGTTGGGATGCGCAGGCTTGCGGATGTAGCGCGCGTCGACCCACGAAGCGACGATGGACTTCACCTTCGGAACGCTGCTGGCGGCGATTCCCGCTTCCAGCGCGGCCTCGTTGGCCTCCTTGTATTCCACTGACTGCCAGTCGCGCCCATCATGCCTATCGCGCATGCGGTTCGTGAGGAAGCCCACAAGGAATGTCTCCAGAGCGTTCATCTCGCTCAGCGTGCCTCGGCGCGAATGCCCTGACGCCTTGCCTCGGCGCACGTAGGCATGCATGTCGGTGTCGTTGCGCAAGATCTGGAGGCGTTTCATCTCGTCGATGTCGTCACGCACCCGTCCCTTGGGCATGGCAAGGCAATCGGCGAGGTAGTCCACTCGGCTTTCGGCTTCCCCCGGCATGCCCTGGCCTGTGTGCTTGCTGGAGAGCAGGCGGGAGAGTATGCGCACGCATTCCTCGATGCGCTCGGGATCCATGCCGCTGTTTGGCCGTTCGAGGATGCTGCGCGCGGACGGGATGTCGTCGACGGCAAGGCTGTCGGCGAAGACGCGGGATGCGTTGATGCCGCGTGTGATGTACCCGGATTGTTCCAGCGACATGAGCGCCGCCCGCACGCGCGTCTCCACGTCATAGGCTGTGTTGCTCCACCCGGCTTCGCGGGCGATCTCCAAGGCGCTGGCGGTGAAGGACATGCGCCCGTGATGTCGGCTGTCGCTTAGATACTTGATGGCCTGCCATACCTGCTGGATCTGGTTGATGGTGATGCGGCTTTGGTTGAGCATCTGGAAATGCACGTCCAGGTCTCGCGGGTTGTACAGGATGATGCAATCCGCGTCAAGCCGCTCATCGCGCCCAGCCCTGCCGGATTCCTGGACGTAGTCTTCCAAGGATTCGGAGATGGTGTAGTGGATGACCTGCTGCACATCCGACTTGTCGATTCCCATGCCGAACGCCTTGGTGGCGACCATCACGTTGACGCCGCCGCTGAGGAAAGCCTCCTGGCTGGTCATTTTCTCAACGACGGACATGTCTCCGTGGAATGCGCATGCCGGGATGCCGTCGCGGCTGAGCCTTCGGGCAAGTTCCGTGGTCTGGCGGCGCTTGGCGACGAAGACGATGGTCGGCGGGCAGGGGGCCTTCTTTTCGATGAGCTCGCGCAAGACCCGGTAGCGGCCTCCGTCGTCGTCAGCGTCGACGGGGATGACTTGATAGTGGAGGTTGCGCCGTTGCGCGGTTGTGGCGAACAGCCGCAGGGTCCTGCCCGTCTGGTCGTGAAAATAAGTGCGGATGTCGGCGATGACCTGCTGCTTGGCGGTGGCGGTGAAGCAGGACACGGGTATGCTC
>CAYVHC010000046.1:0-9756 GCA_964451025.1 uncultured Bifidobacteriaceae bacterium | reverse complement strand
ACGTCAGTCGCTGGATGCCGGACTGGATGTCCATCTTGAAGATGTCGAGGCCGCCGGTGATAAGGGGGAATCCGGGGATGACAAACAGGATCGCGCCGATGTACGCGGTGTCGTGATGGAGCGCCGTGGGGTCGAAGAGCGCCAGCAATCGCAGGAATCCTATCGCCACGAGAGCCGCCAGGGCCACGGAGACCATGACGACGAAGAACTGGTTGATGTGCCGGCGCATGAGGTTGGACCGCAGGAATTGCCCGCAGCCGGCGCCAATGAACGCCGCGAGCATGTCATACAGCCCTCCTCCGAGCAAAAACACGAAGGATGCGCACGCTACTGCGGCGGCAAGCGCTGCAAACGCGGGGGAGTACAGCGGTTTCTTGAATTCGATGGCATCGAGACGCTCGTGCACTTGGCGCACGGTCACGCCGTGGAAGGCTCCGGTATGCCGATGCTCCTCGCGGGTGTCGTGGCCATAGGATCCGCGATCCACGCTGTCCGCGAATGTGCTGCTTGTGGTGCCTGTGGTGGTTTGGGGGTCGCGTGAGGATTCTTCTGGGACTTGCGTCGGCAGCAGTTTCGTTGCAATACGCTCCGCATGATGCGGCGGCACGCCGTTGTCGTCAACGGAGTTAAGAGCTCTTTCGCGTTCCTTGGCGCTGGCGGGGGATTGCGTCATGTGCGCGGGGAGCGAGATGCGATGCTTTTTGCCTTGGGGCAGGTCATTCACCATCGAGGCGGAGAAGTCGCCAGCGTTGTGGTATTTGCTCTTCTGCCCAAGGTTCACCGCAAGCCAGTCGGCGAAATGTTCCATGTACCAGATGCGCTCGGTGTTTACGCCGGTCGTGGGCAGGTCCACGACTTCAGCCATGCGGTTCTCGCCGTCCGAGCATTCGGCTTCGATGTCGGTGAGTTTCACATCCGCCCGCACATAGCACCCCATCGACATCGCCATGCGCCCCATGAGTTCGCGCACGCGGAAGCTGCCGGTGCCGCCCGAGAGGTCGAGGGCGCCGGCGCGTACGATCACGCTGGTCTTGGCGGCAAGACTTGCGTCAATCAGAGGCGTGTCGAGGTCTTCGCGAATGTCCTTCATGTCCAGCGGGATCGAATGGTGGTGTTGGTTGCCCACTGCGGCGGCGGCAGCGCGCACCTTGCGCTCATGCTCCGCCCGCGTGTTCCTGCGGTTGCTGCTGATATGGAAAACCAATGCAATCTCCTCGTGTCGGCTTTCCTTACATATTGCCCCGACCGCTGTGACAAAGAGGGAAATGGCGCCGCCGAGATGTTTCATAATGAACAATCGCGCGTTTCACAATGTGAAAACCACGTTTTCATCATCTGAACCTTGTAAAACCTTCGAAACATCGCAGCCTATAATCGGGAACGTCCATTACCCACGCATCCATAGCGGCTTTGGGCTCGGAACGATCGCTTCACACAACCCCGGAGGAGCCGGGGAGAGCCGGTAGACGAGCAACCGCCTGAGATGCGCAAGGAGGTTGAATGCTAGACAAAACAAAAGAGTCCCGAGGGCAGGAAGCGCCGGTAACGCCGGCTGATTCCACCCTCATCTCATCCGGCACCGGCACGAAGGGCCCCGAGGAGCGCACGCTTCCGGAAAGCCTTCAGTCCGACATGGACCTGTGTCTGAAGATTCTTCGCGATGTCATTGGCGAATACGACGAGGATCTGCTCAAGCAATTCGATGAATTGCTCGACGACGTCGTTGTGGCAAGCCAAGACCATTGGGTGAATTCAGACATGATTTCCTCCGATTCTCCTGCGGCTAAGAGCCTTGAGGCGGCAGTGAAGCTCATCGATGCTTCCGATTTGCGCCACAAGGAACTGCTCGCCCGCGCTTTCACCACGTACTTCCACCTCGTCAACCTGAGCGAGGAGAACTACCGCGTGAGCTCTTTGAAGAAGCGCGAGTCCGAGGTCCCCAAGAGGGCAGAGACGGATCCCGTCAACGAACTGACGACTGCTTTCAAGCAGCTGACTCGTGAAGTCGGTTACGACAAGGCTCTCGAACTGCTCAACAAGCTTGAGTTCCACCCCGTGTTCACGGCTCACCCCACCGAGGCGCGTCGCAAGGCCGTCGAAGGCAAGATCCGACGTATCGCGGAGCTCCTGGCCGTGCGCCGTCACCTGGGCGGCGGCGACCTCAACGAGGTTGACCGCAAGCTGTACAACGAAATCGATGCCCTGTTCCGCACGTCCCCGATCGCGCTGAAGAAGCCGACTCCCGTGGAGGAAGCGGACACGATTATCGATATCTTCGACAACACGTTGTTCGACACCATTCCCGCGGTGTATCGCCGCTTCGACGATTGGCTGCTCGGCGACAAGGCCGGTAAGGCCAAGCCGATTTGCCCCGCATTCGTGCATCCGGGAAGCTGGATTGGCTCTGACCGCGACGGTAACCCGAACGTCACCGCCAAGGTCAGCCGCACCGTTGCGCGCAAGTTCTACAATCACATGCTCGAAACCCTTGAGGAAGCCACCCGCACCGTGGGCCGCAACCTCACGATGGAGAACGAGACGACCCCGGCCAGCCCGGAGCTGCTGAACCTGTGGAACCATCAGAAGGAAATGAGCGAGACCCTGACCAACGAGGCCGAGTTCATCTCCAGCAAGGAACCGCATCGCGCTGTCATGATTGTGATCGCCGACCGTCTGGCCGCCACTCGCGATCGCAACGCCGACCTCATGTACAAGACCGCCGAGGACTTCCTCGCTGATCTGCGCATCGTGCAGGATTCTCTTGCCAAGGCAGGCGCTCTGCGTTCCGCTTACGGCCCGCTGCAGAACCTCATCTGGCAGGTGGAGACCTTCGGCTTCCACATGGTGCAGATGGAATTCCGTCAGCATTCCGTCGTGCACAGGCGCGCCCTGGAAGACATCCGTGAGC
Source organism: uncultured Bifidobacteriaceae bacterium (assembly GCA_964451025.1). GTDB lineage: Bacteria > Actinomycetota > Actinomycetes > Actinomycetales > Bifidobacteriaceae > Pseudoscardovia. The sequence goes on along the minus strand of CAYVHC010000046.1, from coordinate 6,848 downwards.
ATGGTCTGCACGGCGAACGTGGCGAACTGCAGCCGATGACGCGCGAGGTGCTCGACACGTTCCGTGCCTTGGGCGCCATCCAGAAGCGCAATGGCAAGAAGGCTGCCGGCCGTTACATCATCTCGTTCACGAAGTCCGCACAGAACGTGCGCGACGTGTATGAGCTGAACCGTCTGGCATTCGCCCACCCCGAGGACGCTCCGACGCTCGATGTCATCCCGCTGTTCGAACAGCTCGAGGACCTTGAGAATTCGGTGGACGTGCTCGAAGAGATCATCAAGATTCCGGAGGTGCAGCAGCGTCTCAAGGAAACCAACGGCAAGATGGAAGTCATGCTCGGCTACTCGGATTCGTCCAAGGACGCCGGCCCGACGACCTCCATCCTCGCCCTCCACGAGACCGAAGGCCGCATCGCAGCCTGGGCCAAGAAGCACAACATTGACCTGACGCTGTTCCACGGCCGTGGTGGCGCCGTTGGTCGTGGCGGTGGTCCCGCCAACCGTGCCGTGCTCGCACAGCCGGTCGGCTCCGTCAACTGCCGCTTCAAGCTCACCGAGCAGGGCGAGGTCATCTTTGCCCGTTACGGCAACCCGGTGCTTGGCATGCGCCACATCGAGTCCGTGGCGGCGGCAACGCTGCTCCAGTCCGCTCCGAGCATCGATAAGATCAACACGGAGATGACCGAGAAGTACAAGCCGATGGCAGATGCCCTCAACCAGGCTTCGCACGAGCGCTTCCTCGATCTGCTGCACACGCCGGACTTCGCCGCGTGGTTCTCCACCGTCACCCCGCTGACCGAGGTCGGCCTGCTGCCGATTGGCTCCCGCCCCGCCAAGCGTGGTCTGGGCGCCAAGTCTCTCGACGATCTGCGCACCATTCCGTGGGTGTTCTCGTGGTCCGAAGCTCGCATCAACCTCGCCGCATGGTATGGCCTGGGCACCGCATGCGAGAAGTTCGGCGACCTCCAGACCCTGCGTAAGGCGTATGAGGAGTGGCCGCTGTTCTCGACGTTCATCGACAACATCGAGATGTCGCTGTCGAAGACCGACGAACGCATCGCCCGCATGTACCTGGCTTTGGGTGACCGCGACGATCTGCGCGACAAGGTCCTCGAAGAGATGGAACTCACCCGCAAGTGGGTGCTTGACATCGTCGGCGACGACTACCCGCTGCAGCACCGTCACGTGCTTGGCCAGGCAATCCGCGTGCGTTCGCCGTATGTGGATGCCCTGTCGATCACCCAGGTGCGTTCGCTGCGTCAGCTGCGCGAGCTCAACGACAAGAAGGAGCTGAGCGAATCGCAGACGGCAGAGTTCATCTACGTGATTCTGTGCACGGTCTCCGGCGTTGCTGCAGGCCTGCAGAACACTGGCTGATTCGGGCTTGTTTGGAGCCGCCACGGGCTTGCTTGGCGTTATGTGAATTTCGCATGGTGCCGAGCGGCCTGCGGCGGCTTTTTGTTTGCGGCGGTTCTGTGTGTGGCGGCGGTGTTTAGTCGGCGGATTGTTTGGGCGGCGGTCTGCTTGGGGTGATGATTGGCGGATTTGCTCGGGGCGTTTTGTCTGGGATGACGTGGAGCTGTGTTGCTCGTGCTCGCCGCCATTGCGGCATGACGTACGATGGTGCCTATGAATACCGCGTCTCCTATCACTTCCATCGACCAATTCGGGGCTAATTCCATCTGGAGCCAGATGCTCGCCGGCAATCGTCGTTTCGCCACAGGCAAGCCTGAGCATACCGGTCAGGATGTGGCCACTCGTGAAAGCCTGCGTGCGGGGCAACGCCCCTTGGCGGCGGTGCTGTCGTGCTCGGATTCGCGCGTGCCACCGGAGATTGTGTTCGACATGGGTCTGGGCGACCTTTTCTGCGTGCGCACCGCAGGGGCTGTGTTGGGCAGCACCGTTGTCGAATCGCTGGAATATGCGGTCGAGACCTTGGGAGTGAAGGTCGTCGTCGTCATGAGCCACGAAAATTGCGGTGCCGTCAAGGCAGCAATGGAAGGCGGGCATGATACCGACCTGCCGTACATCATGGGCGAGCTGAGCTCCGCAATCGAGCTGGCCCGGGAGGCCGAGCTTGACGATCCCGCCGATGTGGAACGCATCTCGGTGGCGCAAACCATCGAACGGCTCATCGACTCCTCCGAAGTGATTCGCCGTCACGTGGCCGATGACACCGTGTACATCGCGGGCGCGCGGTATTCCATGGAAACGGGGCGCGTGGAGGTGTTGAGCTTCTGACATGCGGGCGGCGGGGATTGCGCCGCCGGTGCGTTCCGACACGTCGTTGAATGGGTGCGTTACATTAGAGCTATGTCCGTTTGGCTCAATGTGCTGCTGATTTTCGTGTTCATGCTGCTTGGCGGCGTGTTCTCGTGCTCCGAGATGGCTTTGGTGTCGCTGCGAGGCTCGCAGATTGAGCAAATGGAACTGGAGGATGCCCGTGGGGCGCGCGTGGCGCGTGTCGCCCGCGACCCCAATCGGTTCCTGTCGGCCGTGCAGCTGGGTGTGACGCTCGCTGGATTCCTTTCCGCGTCCTTCGGTGCATCTGCGATTTCGCCCTACGTGACTCCGTTGTTCGTCAGGGCGGGAATGTCCGAAAGACTGGCCGGCACGGTGTCGATGATCGTGCTCACGCTTATCATCTCGTATTTCTCCATCGTCATTTCCGAACTGACGCCCAAGCGCATCGCTTTGCAAAAATCCGAGGCAATCGCCCGTGCGGTCGTGCCGGCCATCGATACTTTCGCCACAATCTGCACGCCCATCATCTGGCTCATTGGACATAACACGAACCTTTTGGTGCGTTTCGTGGGGCTCGACCCCAATGAGACGCAGAGCGAAGTGAGCGATGACGAGCTGCGCGTGCTTGTGAGCACCAACACGAATCTGTCGAAGGACGAGCGTGTGATTTTGGAGGATGTGTTCGGCGCGGCGGAAACAAGCGTGTCGGAAGTCATGCGGCCGCGTGCCGATGTGACGTTCCTTCATGGCGATGATTCCATTGGCGAGGCGGCAGCGTTCGTGCGCGACATGCCGTATTCCCGTTACCCGGTGATCGGCAAGGATTTCGATGATGTGCTGGGCTTCGTGCATGTGCGCGACCTGTTGGATGTGCGCAATCCCGATGCCAGGACCGTGGCGGATGTGACGCGGCAGGGCATCAAGCTTCCCGGCACGTCGAAGCTGCTGCCCAGCCTGTCGCTGCTGCGCAAAAGCGGCATTCATCTTGCGGTGGTCATCGATGAATACGGCGGCACCGATGGCATCGTGACCCTTGAGGACATGACTGAGGAGTTGGTGGGAGACATTCGCGATGAATACGATTTGCCCGAACCGGCAACCAGCGCTGCGCGTCCGGCCTTCCGCAACGGTGCCATTGACGTCGACGGTGGCATGACGCTCGACGACTTCCACGAGCTCACCGGCATTGAGCTTGACGACGGTCCTTACGAGACGCTTGCTGGCTATGTGATGGCGCACACCGGTGAGATGGGGCGTGTGGGAATGACCGTGCAGACGGAATTCGGATACGATATGACGGTGACCGCGGTGGATGGGCGGCGCATCCAGACGATTCGGGTGCGCAAGCTGCCGGCCGAGGGGCCGGCGCCAGAATCCGCCGATGTCGACGCGGATGTTGCCGGCACGGATGCTGTTGCCTCCGCTGCCGATACTGCAGGCGCGGGCGCAGGGGACGACAGCCGAGAATAATGTACCCGATATTCGGCAAGCCCGTGTGTCATTCGAGAGCTCGCCATCGCCTCTATGCAATAATGGGTGATATTGGCATGACTACGGAGAAATCCGGAAGTCTACGGAGAAATCCGGACGATTGCGAAGGAATCCAGGCAATCGGGGTGGATTCGAATGCCAAGGCGCCGGCGAGTGAAGGCGGCGCACAAATCGGAGGCCGAGGAACCCCCGGTTCAAGTAGCAAACCCTCAGAATGGCAGCGCTCCACAAAGCGCACAGAACGAAAAGGAGAGCCATGGCGGCTATCATCATCGTGGTCCTTGTGCTGTTTGTCATCGCATCAGGACTCTACGTCGTGCCTCAGCAGCAGGCATACGTCATCGAGCGACTGGGCAAATACAAGGATGTGTCGTTCGCCGGTCTTCATCTGAAGATTCCGTTCATTGACCGCATTGCGCAGAAGACGAACCTGCGTGTGCTTCAGCTGGATGTGCGCCTCGAGACGAAGACGCTCGACAATGTGTTTGTCACCGTCATCGCATCCACGCAGTTCCGTGTCGATCCCTCGCAGGTCGCCACAGCCTACTACGAGCTTCAAGACCCCAGCGCTCAGCTGCGCAGCTACATGGAGGACGCGCTGCGTTCCGCCATTCCTATGCTGTCTCTCGATGACGCCTTCGCCCGCAAGGACGATGTGGCATCCGACGTGCAGCGCACCGTCGGCGCTGAGATGAGTCATTTCGGCTTCTCCGTCGTCAAGACGCTCATCACCTCCATCGATCCCTCCGACCAGGTCAAGCATGCGATGGATTCCATCAACGCTGCACAGCGCGAGAAGGAAGCCACTCGTGAACGCGCCGAGGCAAACCGCATCGAGATCGAGACTCAGGCGGCCGCCGACGCCGAGAAAACGCGCCTTCAGGGCGAAGGCCAGGCGAATTACCGCCGCGAGATCGCCAGCGGCATCGTCGACCAGATCAAGAGCCTGCAGGCTGTGGGCATGGGCATTGATGATGTGAACAACGTTGTGTTGTTCAACCAGTACCTTGATGTGCTGCGCTCGCTGTCTGAATCGCGCAATGCAAAGACCGTGGTGCTGCCGGCTGCAACGCCTGGCGGCTACACGGACTTGTTCCAGCAGCTGACGAATGCGATGGCTGTCAACGATCTCAATTCCCATACCGATACCACCGCGTCGGATAACGAGAGCCTGCGCAATCCGCATAACACAATCAACTCCCCGGCAAGGCTCACGGTTCCTGACCTGCCGCGCTGAGAAGCGAGTGGTGGGGCGTGATGGCGTTTCTGAGTGACGCCGCGGTGGCGGCGCCGCTCAGAAACGCCACAGCGTGTTGAGGTCGTGACGGCGCTGCTTCCAATCGGGCATGAGGGAATCCATGCGCCGTTGGAAGCCGACGCCATGGCCAGGCTCCCACAGATGCACCAGCTCGTGCACGAGCACATATTCCATCAGCGGCTCTGGCACGAGGGCAAGCTCCAGATTGAGGCGAATGCGGCCTGTGGCCGGGGTGCATGAGCCCCAGCGGCTTGTCATAGCGCGGTATGTGATGGATGTGGGCGTGCGTCCAATGATGCGCGTCCATTTGTGGGCAAGCTGTGGAATGCGTGCGTGAAGGTACTGTTTTGCGGCCTTTTGCCGTTCCGGCGGCCATGACAGCATGAAAAGCTCGTGCGCGCTGAGGGTGGCACTGCCGGGTTGCGACGGTTGTTGATGCCTTCTGGCGTCTCCCATGCTGTGCTGGGCGCGGTTTATCCATGCACGATGCGCCCGTACAAAGTCCTCAATCGCTGTGCGCTGCATGCGAAGCGGCGCGGATACGGTGATTGCGCCATCAACCGGCCGGATGCGCAGATACATGTTTTTGATGCGCTTGCGCGTGAGCAGCACCGTCATCCCATCCACCACAATGGTTGAGGTGGAAGTCGCCTTGGTTGCCGCGGCGGAAGTTGCAGCCGCCGAAGATGTCGCCAGGGTGGTTGTGGCTGGTGAAGATGCCTTCGGAGTGGTTGCAGCCGGCGAAGGCGCATGGGGTGTATGCATGGATTCATTCAAGCACTGACGCTCGTCGTGTCGCAGCCGCGGTCTGTGTTGTTGTCTCTGGTATCGTTTCGAGAATCCCATCATCAATAAATCTGTTATCGGGAATTCTGTCATCAGGAATCCCGTTATCAGCCGCCTCAGCATCAGAAATCCCGTCATATTGGGCCTTGCATGGGGGATTTGCGGCAAATCAATACCCGACACGCCGTTTGACGTATTGATCATTGGGTGTAAGATATCCACTTGTGTGACAAACACAGCGGGCCCGTAGCTCAGGTGGTTAGAGCGCATCCCTGATAAGGATGAGGTCGGAGGTTCAAGTCCTCCCGGGCCCACTTTGCATATTTGGTTCGTTTGTTCTGAATATTGCACGGGGCTATAGCGCAGCTGGTAGCGCATCTGCTTTGCAAGCAGAGGGTCGCCGGTTCGAACCCGGCTAGCTCCACTTTTTCTTTTCTTTCACAACTATGCATGCCGCAATGTGGTATTGCGATTTTTCATCTCATTCTTTTTGCCTTGAAGTATTTCCTGTCGGATTTGTTCCTGTGATGTTGTCGGCATTTTCAGTCTCGTGATGCCGTGGCTGTTTTCACTGTGCCTTCTTATGGCGCCTCGGCGGATATCCCTGTTCCGTTTTCGATGTGTGGTTCAGGGGTCGCCGAAGTCGGAGGTTGGGGGTCCTTTTCAGTGGGTTGTAACTTCCGTCATCGGCGTGTGGTTGGTTGGGTCGCCGAAGAGGGAGGCTAGGGTACCGTTTTGGGGTCGTCTAACCTCCTTCTTCGGCGATTCTTGAATCTGTCGCCGAAGACGGGAGTCTCGGCGGGTTCGATGCAACACGCACGGAGTTGCGCAATCTTTATGGTGGTGTTATCGTACTAAATTGTTTGCGCGCGTGGCGGAATGGTAGACGCGCTGGCTTCAGGTGCCAGTGGCCGCTAAGGCCGTGGGGGTTCAACTCCCCCCGCGCGCACGATTAAAGCCCTCGGAATCCGGTGATTCCGGGGGCTTTTGCGTTTCCTGTGCCTGTGCTTCTTGAGGGTTAATAGACAAAATGTGTGTTTTATTCTGTCTGTTTTTCGGCGTGTCGCCGG
>CAYVHC010000045.1:2703-9813 GCA_964451025.1 uncultured Bifidobacteriaceae bacterium | reverse complement strand
TGCCAGTGTGTGCGCACGATGCCGCTTTCGTATCCGCGGCTTTCCATGGCGGTGCCCACATGCTCGGCATGGCGCAGGGCAAGGGCGAACACCGGCACGAGCAGCGACACCGCTGCTTTCAATCGCTTGGAGGGGCTACCTGTAGATATGTTGCCGCCACGACTGGCCTGTGCATGTGCCAGCTGCGTGAATTCACGGCTGATGATGGGCAGGAACCGTATCGCCAGTGTCATGATGAGAGCGCATTCGTGTATCGGGGCTCCGATGCGCGCCAGCGGGGATAGCAGCGATTCCGTGGCATCGGTGAGCCGTGTGGTGGATGCCGCTGACACCGCTGTGGCGCCGATGACGATGACCAAGGCGAAACGGAGAGAATACAGCACTGCGTTGCGCAGCCCCTCATCGGTGATTGGCACGGTGCCTATATGGCATATGGCGGATCCGGTGCGCACGAAAAACACGTTGAAGAGCCCGAGCACCAGGATGATCGCAAACAATGATGTGCATGAAGCCATGATGCGTCGCGCGCCTGCATCGGTCAGGCACATTGCAGTAAGAACCCCGAAAAACGCCCATGCGAGTTGGAGCGGGGACGTGACGGTGAACATGCCGGCCATCATGATGATGCACACGATCTCAAGCACTCTCGTGTCCATGCGAGAAACGAGGCGGTGTGCGTTCCGTCGCCGCTTGCCGTGCTGCTGTTGCCTGTGTTCGTTCCGTTCGTGCTGTTCGTTCCGTTGTGTGTGTCCGCTTTGCGCGTTGGTCTGTGACAGGTCGGTATCCGAAATATTCCGCGCGACTTCCGAAGACGCTGCGTCCAAGTGAAAAGTGCGTGTTGCCACTGTGCGGAAGCGGTCAGGGTCGTGGGTGACGACGACGATGGTCACCCCGCGTCGATGCAAGCCGTCGAGTAGACCGATGATGCGACGGCATGCGCGGGCATCCAGGCCGGCAGTCGGCTCGTCGAGCAGCAAGACATCAGGGTCCATCGACAGGACTCCGGCGATCGCTGCCAGACGCTGTTGGCCTCCAGACAGCTCCCAGGGGGAGCGGTCGGCAAGCGCGCTGATTCCCACGGTGTCCAATGTGTCATGCACGCGCTGATCCACGGAATCCTCGTCGAGCCCGAGATTCGTCGGGCCGAAGGCAACATCTTGCGCCACAGTCGTTTCGAACAGCTGCCGTTCGGGCATCTGCATCACATAACCGATGCGTCCCAGCAGCCGCCGCTTGCTTTTGCGTGAATGAGGGTCGCATCCCCATGCCCGCACCATGCCCTGTGTCGGTTTGTTGATGCCGCAGAGCAGCGACAGGAGTGTGGACTTGCCTGAACCGTTGGAGCCTGTGATGGTGACGAATTCCCCTTGCATCACAGTGAAATCGACATTGCGTAGCGTAAGGGCGTCGGCGTTCGGGTAGTGGAACGAGACGTTTTTCACCGCGAAGACGATACCGCGCTGTGATGAGGCATCACATGATGAGTCAGCACATGATGCCGAAGTCGATGGCATGGCGGGTTGTGCGCTTGGTCCAGCAGGTAGGCCTGGCGTCGTGTCAGTGGATTGCTTGCTGACTGGAGCGGCATCAGAGGCGGGAACGGAAACTTGCGCGGCCGCCGGCTTGCATAGATCGCATCCCTCCGCCGGGCCATCATAGATGATCGAGCCATTGTCGAGTTCAATGACTCGGGAAGCGAGACGGGCTTCGGAAGCGATGTGCGTCACTTGCACAATTGTGGTGCCGTGGTCGTGTGCCGTCTTCATGGTGCGCAGTGTTTCGGCGCGGCCTGCAGGGTCGAGCATGGCGGTCGGTTCGTCAAGCACCAGCATCCGAGGATGCAAGGCAAGCGTGCCGGCGATGGCGACCCTTTGCTGTTGGCCGCCGGACAGGTCGTCGGGGTCTGAGAGAGCCTCGCCTTCCATTCCGGTGCGCGCCAAGGCATCATGCACTCTTTCGCTGATGATGCGAGCGGGAAGACCGTGGTTTTCGGGGCCGAATGCCACGTCGTCTTCCACAACAGTCGTGACGATCTGGTCCTCGGGGTTTTGCTGCACCAGGCCGATGTTACGGCGCGCGGCGCGATACGCGTCAAGGTTGACTCCCGAGACTGGTGTGAAACAGTCCAGGCCCATCAATTGCACACTGCCGTCGTCGGGTGCCACGAGACCACTGAGCAGCCGTGAAAGCGTGGTCTTTCCCGATCCGTTTGCGCCCATGATGGCCACCCATTCGCCATCGTGGATGGTTACGTTGAGATTGTCGAGCACCGTGCGTGTTCCATGGCGGAACGTCACGTTGCGTAAGCATGCGACAGCGGTGGGCTGTGCGGTGGGCTGTACGGCGGGCTGTGTGCTGGGCGTTGCCGTGGATGTTGTCGCGGGCACTGTCGTGGCGTTCGGCAGGGGTATTGTCACGGCGTTCGTCTCAGATGTTGTTATTGCAGCGACTGTAGGCATTGCAGCTTTCTTTGATGCTTCGTCAGACATGTATTGCACGACGCCACGTGGAGCTACGGCGGGAATCCTCGTAGCTCCACGTGGCGTCACATGATCGTGCGCGACTGTGGTATCAGTCGGCGTCATTCGCAAGAAGCTGTGTGCAGGGGCGCAGCAGCGCAAGGCTAATCACGGAGTTGATGACGGCCTTGAGGATGTTGAACGGCAAGAGCACCGGCACGATGAGACCCACCACTGCAGATACGGTGATGGCTGGGTTGTAGAGCGGCGTGATGATCAGATTGCCGACGACCGCGCCAGCGGTGGCAAGCACCGTTCCCAGGGCCAGGCCGAGCACGGCAGAGCCAATGGTGCGCTTGCGGCGATACACGGCGGCCGCAGGCACGCTCATGAGCAGCGCCACGAGGATTGCGATGATCGCGCCAAACGGATTGGTGAACAGATGCGGCACGAATGACAACACTGACACGATTGCCGCTGCCGATGGACCGAACGTGAAGCCGGCGATGATGCACATGACGATGGACGGGTCATATTTGAGATACGGAGCCGCAGGGAAAATCGGAACTTCCACGAACGTCAGGGCAATCGCGACTGCGACGAACAATGCGTAGATGGCGATGCGCTTCGCCGACCACCGTGACTGGTCAACGGTGGAATGAGAAGAAACCACCGGCTTGGACGGAGACGACGATGCCGAACCAATCGATTCCGAGGGATTGACAGAGTCGGGTGCCGCGGAATCGGATGCGAGGGAACTGGAACCCACGGGAACCGTTACGTCGTCGGATGTGGTCCGGAAGGTATGGGATTGCACAGAATTGCTCATATGAGCCTCGTTTCTTTCATCCGGACTGTTACCGTTGGCTTCGTAATTTCAACGAATCGGCTGCTTTCGCAGGTCGCGGGCTGTACCGCCAGTGAGGAATTTCACCTCGCCCTGAAACAACGTGTGCATAGTATCACGTTTGGTGACCGGCGTGTTTCATTTATCCACAAGACGGTCTGTGTCGGTGAGTGCGGCCCCTTGATGAACTACGATGAAGACATGAGCTTTGATAATTCCGCCGTGCCCACCAGCGGTTCGCCGCGCCAGGAATTTGGACTGAGGCTTGCCGCCGCCATGCGCGAGCATGGACCGCTGTGCGTGGGAATCGATCCGCATCGCAAGAATCTGCACGACTGGGGCTATAACATCGACGCCGAAGGGGCAGAGCTGTTTTCCATGCGCATGTTGCAAGGCGCACAAGGAAGGGCGGCTGCAGTCAAGTTCCAGATGCCCATGTTTGAACGCTATGGTTCCAAAGGCTATGCGGCGTTGGAACGCGCATTGTATGCAGCCCGGCAGATGGAGCTGATCACCATCGTCGACTGCTTACGCGGCGGTCTTCCCACGACCCTGTCATCCATCGCCGACGCTTATCTGAAGCCGGACGGGCCGTTGTACACGGACGCCATCACGTTGCTGCCGTATTACGGTTTCCATTCGCTCGACGGTTTGGTCAACGATGCCCTCAACAACGGTTGCGGTGTGTTCGTGGCGTCGCTGACGCCGAACCCCGAAGGTGCGCATTTACAATCCGCCATTCGCCAGGCAGGGGAGTACGCCGGGCAAACGGTGGCGTACGGCATTGCGCAGGATGCGCAGAAATACAATGCGGAATTCCCTGACTCCATGGGCTCCGTGGGACTTATCATCGGCGCATCCATCGGCAAGTGGATGAAGGAAGGCGGCGTGGATCCCGCCAAGTTCACCGGACCGATTCTTTCGCCGGGCTATGGATGGCAGGGGGCGACCGACGATGATCTCAAGACCGTGTTTGCCGGCACGCATGGCAACGTGCTCGTGACTGTCGCCCGGTCCATCGCCGCGCACGGCCCCGACATCGATGAACTGAGCAAAGCCGTGACTGCCATCGGCGATGAGGTGCGTCGCGCAATGGACGTGGCCCAGCATGCTCCGCACCCCACTCAAGACAGCGATTCCTTCTCTGTTGCTGCTCCGGGCGTGGCTCATGCGCAGGGAACGGCACAGACGGGGGATGATGCAAGCACCGCACCAAGCGTTGGCGCTGGGATTGTCCATGCTGCAGATGCTATTGCGGTGCCTGGCGACGCGGTTATCGCCGCCGACGACGTGGAGGAACTTGCCGACGCTGAAGAATCCGTAGGCCAGGCTGCCGATGATGAACTCGATGAAGCGGAAGCGGAGGATTCCCGGGCGGAGGCTGGAGCGGACGCCTCGGCAGAAGGTCGCACTGACGCACAGAACGCACCGGCAGAAGCGAATGCTGAGACACAGACAGGTGCGCAGCAAGCCGATAATGTCAATAATGGTGCACACGCTTCTGAAGCTCAGTGAGTTCAGGCGTGCTGTCCGTCGCATAGGACTTCCGTACACAAGAACACCACACATAAGAACACCACTCCATCAAAGGAACCATGACAACGACCGGCACCGAAACCGGTGGGAGGAACAGATTCGCGCATGAGCGACCAAGTGCAAAACAGCACAAATAACGACAATGCTGACCAGTCGACCAAACCGACCCGTAGGTTGATCGTGTTCTCGGGGCCCACCGCCGTGGGAAAGGGAACGGTGGAGCACAAGCTGCTGCATGACCATCCCGGCATTTGGGTGTCGATTTCCGCCACGACACGTGACAAACGCCCTGGTGAAGTGGATGGCGTGGATTATCACTTCGTCACCACTGACAAGTTCGAGCAGATGGAACGCGACGGGGAATTCCTCGAGACCGCTGTTGTGCATGGCATGGCGCATTATGGCACGCCCATCCAGCCCCTTCTTGACCACATGAACGCTGGCATCCCCACCTTGGTGGAAATCGATTTGCAAGGCGCTCGCCGTGTCAAGCAACGCGCCAAGGAGCTGGGGCTCGACGTCATGTATGTGTTCCTTGCGCCGCCCACGTTCGATGACTTGGCGAAACGCTTGGAATCGCGAGGCACTGAGAACGCTGAGCAAAGAGAGAAAAGGCTGGAGACCGCACGCGTGGAAATCGCGGCGGAATCCGAATTTGACCGCGTGATTGTCAATGACGAAGTCGATCGCGCGGCGAATGAACTGTGGGGCGTCATCGCTCAGGAATATGGCTTGGATGCCTAGGCAAGCCTAGGTACGCTTGCATAACTAGGTACGCTTGCATAAGCCTTGATAACTCATGGGGGTCTTGGATGCTTGGGCGTCCAAGACCTCACTTCTATGCAAAGCGAGCCATTTTGCAAGGCGCATGCCACATGATTGGGGCCCGCCCGGACAATCCGGACGGGCCCCAATCGGCTTCACATGAGATTTGTCGTGTGGAATGTCACCGAGTGAGATTCCACTTGCGCGCCGCCTGCTTTAGTCGAGGTTGGCGAGCTTGTTGATGAGGTCAGGGTCGCGGGTGGCACCCTTGTCGGCCGAGCGTGCGAAGGCGGCGTAGGCCTTGAGCGCGAGCGACACCTTGCGGTCGCGGTGCGGGCGGTAGCCCTCGCCGTCCTCGATTGCCTTGCGGCGGGCGGCGAGCACGTCATCCGGCACATTGAGGCTGATCGAGCGCTCCGGGATGTTGATCTCGATCTCGTCGCCGTTCTCGATGAGGGCGATCGGGCCGCCGGCCGCGGCCTCGGGGGCCACGTGGCCGATGGACAGGCCGGAGGAGCCGCCGGAGTAGCGGCCGTCGGTGATGAGCGCCACTTCCTTGCCGATTCCCTTGCCCTTGACGAATGCGGTCGGGTAGAGCATTTCTTGCATGCCCGGGCCGCCCTTCGGGCCCTCATAGCGAATCACGAGCGCGTCGCCCGGCTTGAGCTTGTCGCCGAGGATGGCTTCGCACGCCTGCTCCTGGGAGTCCACCACGAACGCGGTGCCCTTGAAGTGCCAGATGGACTTGTCGACGCCCGCGGTCTTGACGACGCAGCCGTTCGGTGCGAGATTGCCGCGCAGCACGGCGAGGCCGCCTTCGGTGACGGCAGGGTGGTCGATGTCATGCACGGCGCCGTTGACGTAATCGGTGTCGAGGGAATCGAAGGTATTGGACTGCGACCAGGCTTCGACGGACTTGACGTGGCCGGGGGCGGCAAGGAAGAAGCGCTTGGCGTCCCCGGTGCAGGTGTCGCGGCGAATGTCCCAATCGTTGAGCTTGGACTCGAGGTCCGGGTAATCGACGGAGTGCACGTCGCGGTGCAGCTTGCCGGCGCGGTCGAGCTCACCGAGGATGCGGCAGATGCCGCCGGCGCGATGCACGTCGGAGATCTCCCACTCGCCGGACGGGGAGGCCTTGCAGATGCACGGCACGGTGTGCGAGATGCGCTCGATGTCGTCGAGCGTGAAGTCCACGTCGGCGCTCTGCGCGGCGGCGAGGATGTGCAGCACCGTGTTCGTGGAGCCGCCCATGGCTACGTCCATGGTCATGGCGTTCTCGAAGGCCTTCTTCGTGGCGATCGAGCGCGGCAGCACGGACTCGTCGTCCTCGTGGTAGTAACGGTTTGCCAGTTCCACGATGAGCTTGCCGGCCTTGTCGAAGAGCTCCTTGCGATAGGCGTGCGTGGCGACAACGGTGCCGTTGCCCGGCAGGGCCAGGCCGATGGCCTCGGTCAGGCAGTTCATGGAGTTGGCGGTGAACATGCCGGCGCAGGAGCCGCAGGT
>CAYVHC010000045.1:0-2603 GCA_964451025.1 uncultured Bifidobacteriaceae bacterium | reverse complement strand
GCGTTGACGGAATACTCGACGGCGTCCGCGATGATGTCGCGGCTCGGCAGGGAGTAGAGCATGCCGGTGTGGCCCATGGCGATGCCGTCATCAACGGCGATCGTGTTGAACTCGCGCGGGATGCCGCCAGCTTCCTTGACGGCCTTGGCGACCTCGCGGCCGAGCTTTTGCATGTGCACGTGGCCGGGGAGGAACTCGGAGAAGGAATTGGCGATCGCCACGATGGGCTTGCCGAAGTCCTTTTCATCCACACCCGCAGCGCGATAGAGGGCGCGGGCACCAGCGAACATTCGACCATTCATAACTGTTGCAGATCTCATCTTCATGCTTCCCCACTCTATCGCGGTTGGGCACAGGCATTCATGGGCGTGCCGCATACCGAACATGCGTGCAGGGCGCGCCGTTTTGGTGATTGGTCGGGCAAGTGGCTATAATCAGATTCTGTATGCAATCCAGTCGATTCATTTGCTTATAGCGTGGTTCTGCCGCGTTCGCATCGGCTGGACGAGTGGAATTTTCCCATCCATTACGGAGTTTGGAGCACATCACATGGCATTGGGTACCAGCCCTGAACCGAAGGGCCTCGCAGATCCGCCTATCGACGACCTGATGAAGCGCACCAACCACAACAAGTACGCTCTGGCCATCTTCGCCGCGAAGCGCGCTCGTCAGATCAACTCCTACTTCACCCAGCTCAACGAGGGCCTGCTGCAGAACGTGGGGCCGCTGGTGGAATACAAGAACAACGAGAAGCCGCTGTCCATCGCGTTCCGCGAAATCAACGATGGTCTGCTCGAGGAGACGCTTGGCGAGGACGACGCCAACGAAGGCAACTGATAAGACGTGTCGATCGGGGTGTTTGCCGGTTTGTGCCGGCTGGCACCCCGATTTGTATTTCGGGGCGGTTCAGGCGGTCGGAATCGTCTGCGCGGGTGCGGCGGCGAATGTCGGTGCATGGGTTCGCGACCGGTCGGCGGCCCGGTTTGTGGCACGGCGGGGTCGCGTTTATGATGGGGGAGATGGATAGGGACCTGTCGCATTCTGTGGCGGGCTCAAACCGTCGAATCCTTACATCATCAAGTTTGCCGCAATAGGCTGTAAAGGAGACACCATGACCGAACCGCATCTCGTAACAGCGGAATCAGTGACAGAAGGGCATCCGGACAAGATCTGCGATCAGATTTCCGATGCCGTGCTTGACCAGCTGCTTGCCCAGGATCCCCATTCCCATGTGGCGGTGGAGACCTGTGCCACGGTGGGCGCGTTCATGGTGTTCGGCGAAGTGACCAGCAACGGCTATGTGGACATTCCTGCCACGGTGCGCACGGTGCTTCACCGCATCGGTTACACGAGCTCCGCAATCGGGTTGGATGCCGATTCCTGCGGTGTGCTTGTCTCCCTGACCGGGCAGTCCGCTGAAATCAACCAAGGCGTGAGCCGTGAAGCGCATTCCGATGAAGAACGCTATGAAACCCAGGGCGCCGGCGACCAAGGCGTCATGTTCGGCTATGCATGCGATGAGACGGACGTGCTCATGCCGCTGCCCATCACCCTGGCACATCGCATGGCGCAGCGTTTGGCGAAGGTGCGCAAGGACGGCATCGTTCCGCATCTGCGCCCCGATGGCAAGACGCAGGTGACCGTCGCCTACGACGATGAGGGGAATCCCCGGGACATCGAGACCGTGGTCGTCTCCACACAGCATGATCCGGAGGTGCACCAGGACTGGCTGCGCGACCAGTTGCGCGACGAAGTGATTGACCCCGTGCTCGATGAAATCTGCGGCACCAAGGTGCGTCACACCGGATACCGCATGCTCGTCAATCCCACAGGTTCGTTCGTGCTGGGCGGTCCTGCTGCGGATTCCGGTCTGACCGGTCGCAAGATCATCGTCGATACCTATGGCGGCGCTGCACACCACGGTGGCGGTGCGTTCTCGGGCAAGGATCCGAGCAAGGTGGATCGTTCCGCGGCCTACGCGGCGCGGTGGGTTGCCAAGAACATCGTCGCCGCGCATCTTGCACGCAGGGCCGAGGTGCAGGTGGCATATGCAATCGGCGTCGCTGACCCAGTGGCGGTGAACGTCGACACCTACGGCACCGAATGCGATGGCGTGACTCGCGACCAGATCGAGAAGGCGGTGCGCAAGGTGTTCGACCTGCGTCCTGCCGCCATCATCGATGAGCTCGATCTGCTGCGCCCAATCTACTCAAAGACCGCCGCATACGGCCATTTCGGCCGCACGGATGTGAAATTCCCCTGGGAGAGCACCGACCGCGCTCAGGCTTTGCGTGACGCGGCGCTCAAGGCGGCTCCGCAAGCTTGAGCGATAGCCCGGGAGCCACATGGGAACAGCCGACGCTTGACGGACTGGAGCCGCGCGGTCCGTCACAGCGTCGTCGTGCCAGCGCCACGGCTGCCAAGCGCGCCGGTAAGCAACCGGCGTCGCATGACCCCATCGCTCACGTGATGCTGTATGAACAGGCGCCGCATCTGGGACGCACTTTCGATTACCTGGTACCGCAAGACATGGCTGAGAAAGCAGTGCCGGGCGCTCGCGTGCGAGTGCCCTTCGGCCCTCGTCTTCTCGATGGATTCGTCTG
>CAYVHC010000044.1:0-9915 GCA_964451025.1 uncultured Bifidobacteriaceae bacterium | reverse complement strand
CAGGAGGTCAAGAACGCCGCGTACCGCATCATCGACGGCAAGGGCGCCACGAACTACGCCATCGCCATGTCGGCGGTCGACATCGTCGAGTCCATCCTTCGCGATTCCAACCGCATTCTGCCGGTTTCCTCGCTGCTGGACGACTTCCACGGCATCTCCGACGTGTGCATGTCCGTGCCGAGCGTTCTCAACCGCAAGGGCGTCAACACCCGCATCAACACGCCGCTGTCCGACGATGAGCTCGCTGCTCTGAAGCGCTCCGCCGAGACGCTGCGCGAGACCGCTCACAAGTTCGGCTTCTGATCGTCGGTCTCTCAACGATTCGGGCGATGACGCAGCGGATGTCGTCTGTGGTGATTGCCTGATGACTTGAAGCTGATGACATGAGGTCCGCAGGATTCCTTCGGGTGTCCCGCGGACCTTTTTATGTTGAGCTGTGATGAATCTGCACTGTGCCGCACTGTGCAACACCTGTCAGTCGCTTCACCTGCCTGCACCACTCCGCCTGCGCTGCATCCGTCTGCCTGCACTTGTTGCATCTGCTGCATCTGCCGCGTTCATGTCGCGCTTGTGCCGTTTGGTTTGTGGCGGTAATGATTCTTGCTCTCGACACCTTGCAATTTCTCATTATGGTGAGAAAATCAAAGGGCTATATGAGGAGGCGCTATGAATAATCGCAACTCGCGCGGAGTGGAGATGGATGCGCGGGGCTTCAACGCCCAGGCCGAGGATCATGTGCGCCGCCTTCGTTTGACGCTCGCCTTCACCGGCATCATCTTCGTCGCGGAAGTCGCCGGTGCGGCGTTCACGCAATCACTGGCGCTGTTCGTCGACGCCGGCCATATGCTCACCGACGTGTCGGTGCTCGTGGCATCGTTGACGGCGGCGGTGCTCATGCAACGCAAACCGGATTCGCGCCATACATGGGGGTGGCGCCGACTCGAGGTCATCACCGCCGCGGGCGGGGCGCTCGTGCTGTTGTTTGTAGGCTTGTATTCCCTGGTGCAAGCGGTGCTGAGGCTTACGGGGTCCGTGGCGGATACTGTCAACGACCCGGTCATGCTGCTTGTCTTCGGCATTGTGGGATTGCTCGCCAATGCGGCTTCCATCGTGACACTGGCGAGCAGCCATGGGGATAACATGAATCTGCGTGCGGCGTTCCTGGAGGTGTGCAATGATGCGCTGGGGTCGGTCGCCGTGGTGGTTTCGTCGATTGTGCTGCTGTGCACGGGCTGGGATGGATTCGATGCTCTTGCAGGTGGCGTGATTGCCCTGCTCATTGTGCCGCGTGCCTTGAAGCTGCTGCGGGACAGCGTGCGCGTCCTTCTGGAAGAGGCCCCCGCGGGTGTGGATGCTGCGAGCGTTGTCAAGCATCTGTCTGGCGTGGAGGGGGTTGTGGCCATCCACGACGTTCATGTGAGCGCTGTGTCATCCGACTTGGTGCGGCTCACGGCGCATGTGGTGGTGGATGCCAATATGACGGTGGGCCAGTCGGCTGAGCTGATCCGCCGATTGACCACGTGCGCAGCCGAGCACTTCCCCGTATCCATCGAACATTGCACGTTCCAATTGGAGCCTGCCGATTACGAAGACGAATGCGAATCCCATCTGGGCATGTGACAGCTGCATGTCCAGATGAACGAACCACGAGGTGAATGGTGGGTTTGCACGGTGGATTGCGGGGCGCGGCGGACGAGTCTGACGACGGGTGTGTGACGGACGGGCGATTACAGTTTGCGCAGCACGGTCACGACCTTGCCCATGATGGTGGCGTAGGTGCCGTCGATGGGGGAGTAGGCCGGATTGTGAGGCAACAACCACACGTGGCCGTTGTCATCCTGATGGAAGGTTTTCACCGTGGCCTCGCCGTCGAGCAAAGCGGCGACGATGTCCCCGTTCTTTGCATCTTGCTGTTCGCGCACCACGACATAATCGCCGTCGCAAATCGCCACGTTGATCATGGAGTCGCCGTGCACTTCCAGCATGAATAGGTTGCCGGTGCCGGTGAGCTGCTCGGGCAGGCGCATCACGTCATCCACATGCTGCTCGGCGGTGATGGGGGTTCCTGCGGCAATGCGCCCGACAAGCGGCACGTCCACCGAATTGACGAAGGCCGCGGATTGGTCGCGGGAAGGGAACGGATAAATCTGAGCGGAGTGGGATGCGCCGAAGGGCGAGCCCCCGTGTTGGTTTGCTGACGGTGCAGCGTCAGCGGTTGATTCCTCGTGTCTTGACGCAGGGGCGACGTTGCCAGGAATTGCGGATGTGCGAGCGGCAGAGCCGTTCCGGTATGCGTCGAATGCCACAGATGCCGGTGGCAGGGAGGAGCCGGCGCCCTGCATGGTGGCGCCTGTGCTGTGGTGCGCCTGTTCGGCGGTCAATGCCGAAGCCGCCGGAGGCTGGGGGCGAATGAGGATCTCCATTGCGCGCCCTTTGTTTCGGCTGGTCTTGAGATAGCCCTTGTCCTCGAGGATTTCCAGCTGATGCTTGACGGATGAGGTTGATTTGAGCCCCACGCGAACCCCGATTTCTCGGAAAGAGGGGGCGAAGCCATGTTCATCCATGAAATCGGTGATGGCGGAAAGAATCTGCCATTGCCGTTGCGTCAGGTCGGAACCTGCGATGACGCGCTGCGCGTCGGTGCTGCCAGTGGTTGCAGCCAAGGCGTGTGTGGATTGCATGGTGGGGTGCGAGCCGGCGGACATGGGTCGGTTGGAATCAGTGGGGAAATCGATGCTGCTCATAGTCGTCCTCTCGTTCATTGTTAAGCCTACCGGTTGTTTCCAAAAAAAGCAAACAAATGTTCGAAAGTGCTGGCGTGTCTTCGAACAGATGTGCGATGATTAGCACAGGTGTTCGAAAGGAGCTGAGATGGAACGACATTCCCGTATCGACATTGCCCGCAATCTGCATGCCTATGTGTTACAAGCGACACGGCGCGGCACGCTGGTTCTTGCGCTCGTGCTCGTTGTCGTCATCGTCGTCGCCGTGGCTGTGATTGCACCGTCGGGATTCGCTTCGTCCACCGAAGCGCCTCAGCAAGTGGAAGTCAGGCAGGTTGAGCCAGGCGACACATTGTGGCAGTTCGCTGAAGAGATCACCCCGCCTGGCGGTGATGTGAGGGATTCCGTGAGCGAATTGGAGAAACTCAACGATATGGACTCCGCGGCCCTGTATCCAGGGCAACGCCTCGTGATTCCTATACGGTGACGCACGCTATACGGTGACGCATGCGTGACGTAATGTAGGAGCATGCAGTGCCCTTTTTGCAAGAACAAGACGACCAAGGTCGTTGAGACGCGTGCTTCGGAGGATGGTTTCTCCATCCGGCGCAGGCGCGTATGCGAAAATTGCCAGCGACGTTTT
Organism: uncultured Bifidobacteriaceae bacterium; assembly: GCA_964451025.1. Taxonomy (GTDB): domain Bacteria; phylum Actinomycetota; class Actinomycetes; order Actinomycetales; family Bifidobacteriaceae; genus Pseudoscardovia. The sequence goes on along the minus strand of CAYVHC010000044.1, from coordinate 6,549 downwards.
ACAACGGAAGAGACCGTGCCTCTGTCCGTGGTCAAACGTGGTGGTCGCAAAGAGCCGTTTGACAGGCGCAAGGTCATCATCGGCGTTGCCAAGGCGTGCCAAGGCAGGCCCATCACCGACGAACAGCTGCAGCAGCTGGGCTACAAGGTGGAGATGTCGCTGAGGTCCTCAGGCCAGGCGGAGATTCCGTCCGCCGATATCGGCAAGGCAATCCTTGAGCCGCTGCGCGACCTGGATTTCGTGGCGTATCTGCGTTTTGCCTCCGTCTATCAGGATTTCGAAAGCCTGGAAGATTTCAAGACCGTCATCACCGATTTGGAGAATTATCGCCAGTCTCGACAGGCGCACTCCGGTCAGTCCGATGATGCTTCTGCTTCCCCATCGGATGATGCGGCAACGGACCGGATGGCTTCAGATAAGGTGACTTCAGCCGAAGCGGCATCGGATAAGGTGGCGTAGTACTCAAGCGGCGTGCCGACAAGCGGCAGGGAAGGCTGCGGAAGAAGGCTGGGGAAGAAGGCGGCAGACGCCATAAAGACAGCGGAAGACGCCAGAAAAATGGCATAACAACGGGAAATGGCATGACACGGAACACGGCATAAAAAGGAGAGGGACAAGCTTGGGCTTGTCCCTCCCATATGTGAGCCAATGCGGTCTATGCCATGCCCGGTGATGTGAGCCCGGTACGGTGCTGCGTTCTGTGATTTGCCACAGAGCGAACCACAGAACGCGGCAGGCGATGAGCGATTAGTCGAGGATGCGCACGCGGATCGTGCCCTTGATGTTCTTGATTTCCTCGATGGCCTTCGGGCTTGGATGCGTCGCCACATCGGTGACCACGTAACCCAGGTCGTCTTCCGTCGCAAGATACTGTGCGGAGATGTTGATGTTCTCGGCGCTCAGGATGTTGTTGAGCTGTGCGAGCACACCCGGCAGGTTCTCGTGCAGGTGGGTGATGCGCGCCACACCCTTGTTCTGCTTGATGGTGATGGTTGGCATGTTCACCGACAGCGACGTCTCGCCATGCATCCAGTATTCGAACAGCTTGTGGGAGACGAAGCGGCCGATGGACTCCTGGGCTTCGAGCGTGGAACCGCCAATATGCGGGGTGAGCACCACGTTGTCGATTTCCGCGAGCTTCGTGTGGAATGGGTCTCCGACCTTCTTGGGCTCGGTGGGGTAGACGTCGATGGCGGCGCCGCCCAGATGCCCGGACTTCAAGTGGTTGTACAGCGCGTCGCAGTCGACGACAAAGCCACGCGACAGGTTGATGAACAGCGCGCCGGGCTTCATGAGAGAAAGCTTCTCGTCATCAATGAAGTTCGTGTTGGACTTGCGTCCGTCCACGTGCACGGTCACTACGTCGGACTCGCGCAGCAGGTCCTCAACGTCGAAGGCACGGCGGGCATTGCCCATCGCGAGCTTCTCTTCAATGTCGTAGTAGATGACGGACATGCCCATGGCCTCGGCGAGCACGGAGACCTGGGTACCGATGTTGCCGTAGCCGATGATGCCCAGCGTCTTGCCGCGCACTTCATGCGACTGCTTGGCAGTCTTCGACCACACGCCGTCGCGAATGGCCTTCGTGTGCGCCGGCACGCGGCGTTCGAGCGCGATGATGTCCGAAATCACCAGTTCGACCACGGAACGGGTGTTGGAGTACGGTGCGTTGAAGACCGCGATGCCATGCTGCGCAGCATAATCGAGGTCGACTTGGTTCGTGCCGATGGAGAAGCAGCCGACTGCGGTGAGGTTTGGGCGGGCTTCCAACACGCGACGCGTGACATTCGTCTTGGATCGGACGCCGAGCAGATCGACGTCATCAAGGGCCTCGATGAGCTCGTCCTCATCCATGGCGCCGTTGGAAGTGATCACGTCGAAACCCCGATCGCGCAGATACTGCGTTGCCAGAGGGTGGATGTTTTCGAGTAATAGAGCTTTAGGCATAGCAACACAATACCGCCATGGTGCGAATATTTCGAGAATGTTTCAGGTCGCATTCATCATGGCGGTATGTCACCCCGGTGATATTCCCTGCGGCGCGGCGGCAGTGCATCGCAGCGGAATGCGCACGAAGGACCGCGCCGGCGCACTGCATGAGGTGGCGCATTGCACCGGCGCTGCGAGCCCCGTCGCTACGCTGTGAGCGGCATGTCCTGCGCGTCCTGGGCGGTGCGCACCACGACGAGACGCTGCGTGGGGCGTGTCATCGCCACATACAGGTCGGCGGCGCCCACAAGGCGCGACGCTGCGTTGAGCGCGATGAGCCCGGGCTGCACCAGCACGACGGCGTCGAACTCCAAGCCCTTGACGTCCTGCGGTTCGCACACCATGAGCTGGCTGTCCCACGCGCTCTGCGACGTGAGGCGCGACCATTCGTTTGCATTCGTGGACTTGAGGCGCAGCGAGAGCGTCTTGCGTATCTCATCCACCATTTCATGATCCGCGATGACCGCTACACGGCCAGTGCCGTCCGTGGCGATGAAGCGTTGCGCGCATTCGAGCGCCTGGATCGCCGCTTCGTCCGCGAGTTGCGATTCGCCGGAGGCGGTGACGAGGCGCACGGCGTCTGGCACATGCCGCACGGCCGAGACAGTGGAGACATACAGTCCCTCGTCGTGCGCGAAGCGCGTCGCGAGGGCAGAGACCTCTTGCGGATTGCGGTAATCGATCGTCAGCTCGTTGAACGACCAGCCTTTGGGACCGAACAACGGATCCATCGTGCGCTCCCACGAACGCGTGCCGTTGATGGCGCTCGTCTGCGCGACGTCGCCCACGATCGTGAAGGATCGCGACGGGCAGCGGCGGATGAGCATGCGCCAGTCCATCGGCGTCAGTTCCTGCGCCTCGTCCACGACGATATGGCCGAATGTCCATTCTCGGTCGTTGGCGGCCTGCTCAGCGGTGGAGCCCTCGTCCAGTCCGTTCATGTTGTCGACAAGCGTCTTGGCGTCCACGATTCCGTTGCCGATGCCGTTTTGCGCCAAAGTGTCACGAGCGATCTGCTCGTCATGCTCGCGTTCACGGTCCGCCGCCGCCTGGCGCGCCTCCTGGTGGGGATCCGGCCCCAGCAGTTCCATCGCTTCGTCAAGCAACGGCACATCGGAACGTGTGATCGGCGCGTTGACCGGCCGGCGCAGCGCATCCACCTCGGCGGGCGTCAGCCACGGAGCATAGGCGTGCAGTTTGTGGGGCTTGGCGAGCATGTCGGCGAGCATCCACTGGGCGGTCATGGGAAGCCAAGCAAGGTTCACAGTGCGGCGGAAGTCATCGTTCATGCGCAGCATCGAGCGCACCGAATCGAGCTCCGAAGCCTCGGGATCATAGTCAAGGCGTTCGCGGTAGCGCGCCACCATGGCGCTCATCACGGACTTGACGAAGGTCTCGCGCGCTTGGTTGTGCGGCTTGCGGGTGCGTCGCGCGTCGGTGATCGCCTGCTGGATGTCGGCGGCACGCATGGGCACGGTGAAAGAGTTGAGGCGAATCACCGGAAGCCGGGATGGCACGCGTTCGCGGCTTTTCACGGCATTGGCGATGACATGCGCCATGCGGACGTCTCCCTTGAGCGCGGCGACGCGGGGTGAATCCTCGGCGCTGGCGGTGATGCCGGGCAGCAGCGTCGCCATGGTGCGCGACAGCACGCCGGTTTCGCCCAGCGAGGGGAGCACTTGGTCAATGTAATGGAGGAATGCGTTGCTCGGACCCACGATGAGCACGCCGGAATGCGACAGGCGCTGCCGATGCGTGTACAGCAGATAAGCGGCGCGGTGCAATGCCACGGCGGTCTTGCCGGTGCCCGGCCCGCCTTGCACGACGAGCGCCTGGTGCATGTCGGCGCGGATGATGCGATCCTGCTCGGCTTGGATCGTGGCGACGATGTCCGTCATCTTGCCCGAACGGCGGCTGGACAGGGACGCCATGAGCGCGCCTTCTCCGGTGAGCGTGCCTTCGGCTGTCGCCTTGGTGACTTGCTGGGAGGAAAGATCGAGCGCTTCGTCCTCCACGCCCACGACCTTGCGCAGGCGCAGCGTGATGTGACGCCGCATGGCGATGGAACCGTGCTCCTTGGGGGTCGCTTCATAGAAAGGCCGCGCGGCTTCGGCGCGCCAATCCGTGATGATGGGCTCGTGCTCGTCGTCCGACAGGCCTATACGTCCTATATATAGGCGGTTGCCGTGCACGTCGTCGAGCCTGCCGAACACGAGGCGATCCTCCACGGCGCGCAGCTGGGCGAGGCGGTCTTCGTACATCGTGGCGAAGGAATCGCGTTCGGTGCGCTGGGTGGGGGAGCCGTGCGACCCGGCGGCCCTGACGGCGTCGAGCCGGGACTTCGTCATCGCGCGAATTTCATCCAGCCGTCCGTAAGCGCGGTCCACCTGTTGCTGCTCCTCGTGAATCTGGGAAGCGTAATCCGTCATATGGGTCCTTTTCCTAGCCTCGGCCATGCGTCGCCGTTCTCCCGGCGTGCAAAAAACGCCTCACCATGCTACACGACAGGGTGCTACAAACGCGTGTTTTGTGATGGTAATGGGAGAATTTGCATAAAAGTGGGTGGCGGTGGTGGAAAGTGGGGTAAAGTGGGGAAAGATTGCGGTTACAGGCGTGCCCGGGGAGGTGCAACTTGGACGACGACACCCATGAGTCGCAGGCTGTCTCCATCGGTGCCCCTGCGCCTGATGCTGCGGCTGCTGGCGAGTCATCGCTCATGCCTACGTTGCTGTTGGGCACCTACACGCCCAAGATCGACGCCAAGGGTCGCGTCGCGCTTCCGGCGAAGTTCCGGCCCCAGCTGGGTGCGGGCTGTGTGCTTGCCCGCGGCCAGGAACGGTGCGTGTATCTGCTGCCCATCCCGGAATTCCGCCGCATCGCCGCACAGGTGCAACGCACGTCGCTGTCCGACAGGCGCGCACGGAACTACCTGCGCGTGTTCCTGTCGGGGGCGGTGGATGAAGTGCCCGACAAGCAGGGGCGCGTCATGGTGCCTCAGATGCTGCGCGACTACGCAGGGCTGACGGGCGACATCGTCGTCATCGGCGTGGGGACCCGCGCCGAGGTGTGGGATAAACCCACATGGGAAACGTATTTGAACGAACAGGAGGATGATTATTCCGACATGACGGATGACATCCTCCCCTTGGGGGACCTGTGATGGAATTGCACAAGCCGGATGATTACCAGACCGGCGGTCGGATCGACGACAACACGCAGGACGACGGTGGCACCAGCGTCGACCTGTCGGCGATCCATACCCCCGTGCTGCTTGACGATTGTGTGGATCTGGTCACCTCCCGCCTGATCGAGCGCCATCATGCCGGCAGCCCTGCCGGCGAGCACCCCATCATTGTCGATTGCACCTTGGGATTGGCCGGGCATTCGATGGCCTTCCTCACAGCCTGTCCCCAGGCCCGTCTCATCGGCATCGACCGCGACCCCGAGGCTCTGGCGCTCGCGACGCGCCGCATGGGGGAGGCCGGCCTGTCCGATCGCTTCACCCCGGTGCATGCCGCTTTCGATGAACTCTCCGATGTGCTCGATCGCCTGGGCATCGCCCGCGTGGACGCGGTGTTCATGGACCTGGGATTGTCCAGCCTTCAGATAGACGAGGCGGACCGTGGTTTCTCATACTCCCATGACGCTCCGCTGGATATGCGCATGGACACGACGCAGACCCTCACCGCAGCCGATGTGCTCAACACCTATGACACGGACCGGCTGCGCCAGATCTTCAAGGAATACGGCGAGGAGCGTTTCGCCGGTCTCATCGCCAAACGCATCGGCGAGGAGCGTCGTGAATCGCCCATCACGACATCCGCGCAATTGTCCCGTCTCGTCGACCGCACGGAACAGCGCGCACACCGTGCGCCCGGCAATCCCGCCAAAAGGGTGTTCCAGGCGCTGCGCATCGAAGTCAACGGCGAACTTGACAAACTCGCTGGCACATTGCCGCAGGCAGCGCTCCATCTCGCCGTCGGAGGGCGGTTGGTCGTCGAATCCTACCATTCGCTCGAAGACCGCACCGTCAAACGCTTCATGTCGATGGGCCTCCACGTAGACGCCCCGGCCGGCCTGCCGGTCGTGCCCCCGGATGCGCAACCATACTTCACGGACCTCACCCATGGTGCCATCAAAGCGGATGAAACGGAGCGGCAGCGCAATCCTCGCTCATCCTCCGTCCGGCTGCGCGCCGTGGAACTCATACGGCCGATTCCGCAGGCAAGACGGCAGGAACTCGCCGAACTCGTGGATGCCGGTTATGCCGGATTCGCGCGCGGGGAGACCGGCGGCACCGCCGGCGCCACAGGGCGAAGTCCCCGTGAGCGCACACACCGCTCCTCGCACACCACCCACAATTCCCCGCACTTCTCTCATTCCGCAAAGGAAAGGATGCCACGACGATGACATCGGCAGCGCAACCACGTCCTGCACGTTCCAAGGCACGCCAGCATGGAGGCGCCGCGCGCGTGTCCAGGGTCGCCGATACGGCGGCACGCCAATCGCAACGCCGCATAGCCTCGTCCTCCACCACATCGGCGCACGGGGCCGTACGGA
>CAYVHC010000043.1:0-10269 GCA_964451025.1 uncultured Bifidobacteriaceae bacterium | reverse complement strand
TGCATGACAACAACAGAGGGAGCATCATGGCCCAGGTAAGGAATTACAGGGACGCCGGCTTCTCCACACCTATGGAGGAGCTGGAGTGGCGCGGACTCATCAACCAGTCCACCGACAAGGAGCAGCTCGCAGCCGCTCTCAACGGGAATCCCATTTCTTACTATTGCGGCTTTGACCCCACGGCGCCATCGCTCCACATCGGCAACCTTGTGCAGCTCATCGTCATGCGCCACCTTCAGGCGGATGGCCACCAGCCTTACGCGCTGGTCGGCGGCGCCACCGGCCTCATCGGCGATCCACGCCAAAGCGGTGAGCGAACCCTCAACCCTAAGGAGATCGTCGCCGGATGGGTTGAGCGTTTGCGCACGCAGATTTCGCGTTTTCTCGACACCGAGGGTGACAATGCCGTGCGTTTCGTCAACAACTACGACTGGACCGCGAACATGTCGGTGATTGACTTCCTGCGCGACGTTGGCAAGAACTTCCGCATGGGCACCATGCTCAGCAAGGAGACTGTCGCCCGTCGACTCAACTCCGAGGAAGGCATCTCGTTCACCGAGTTCAGCTACCAGGTGCTGCAAGGCAATGACTTCCTGCACCTGTACGACGAATACGGCGTGGTGCTGGAAACCGGCGGTGCCGACCAATGGGGCAACCTCACGTCCGGCCTCGACCTGATCCGCAAGGTGAGGGGAGCGTCCGTGAACGTGATGACCAGCCCTATCATCACGGATTCCCAAGGCAAGAAATTCGGCAAGTCCGAAGGTAACGCCATGTGGCTTGATCCGACGATGCTGAGCCCCTACAAGTTCTACCAGTTCTGGTTCAACCAGCCCGATGACCAGGTCGTGAAGCTGCTCAAGGTCTTCACGTTCCTGCCCAAGGATGAGATTGAACGCCTTGCCGGCGAAGTCGAGACGAACCCGGGCGCTCGCGAGGCTCAGCGAACGCTGGCGTGGGAAGTCACCAGCTTCGTGCACGGCGAGGATGCGACGCAGCAGGCAATCGACGCTGCGGGCGCGTTGTTCGGCCATGGCGACCTTTCCACGATTGGTGCTTCCACTTTGGAAAGCGCACTCGAAGGCGTCAAGGTCAAGGATTCCGATGGCAATGCGGTGTTCGCTACCGCGAAGCCTGGCATCCGTGTCGCCGAGGCCGGCATGCGAGCTGGTCTGTTCAAGTCGATTTCCGACGCCCGCAAGACCATCAAGTCAGGCGGCGTGTATGTGAACAACGAGCGCGTCGAAGACATCGACGCTGAGCTGAAAGAGGAGGATTTCCTGTCAGGCCGCTTTGCGGTCGTGCGTCGCGGTAAGCGAGCCCTCGGCGCAGTGGAACTCGACAACGATTGAGGTCCACGCCTGCCAGCTGGCAACGATCGGCCGGCAGGTTCTGATTCATTTTGATATCAATCCGTTAGCGCGATTCGTGCTCCGCTCTCGTACGGACTGTGGGTTTGCTCCATCATGATGTGGAATCATGGTGCAGGCGCCACAGTCCGTGGCGAGCGAGACGGAGCCTGAGAAACATCGAAACATCGCGATATGCATCACGGCATATCGAAAGACTGCCAGATACTTTCCAGATGCCTTTGGGTTTAGAAGCCCTGGGTGTCCAGACAGCCGGGCTTCCTGGCGTTCCACGATGGGGACGATTCACAGCCGGGCGTTGATACAACAATTCCTATATAACGAACAAGCAATTTGACGACAAGAGGATTTTATGAGCGAAAACAGCAATGATCGCGGCAATGGCGAATACGGTCACAGCGGGGCAGGCCGCGGTGGATTCCATAAGGGCGGACGCAGCGGTGGCCGCGGTGGTTTCAACCGCGGTGGCCATGGAGGCTTCGATCGCGGCGGTCGTGGTGATCGCGGTGGCCGCGGTGGTTTCCATAAGTCGTATGGCGACCGCAGGAACGGTGCGCGCCGTTTCGATGATGCCCGTTCCGATGGTGCACGCGAAGGCCAAGGCGAAGGTTCCGAGCGCCGCGAACGTAGGGATTTCCATTCCGGTCGTGACTTCCACAAAGATGGGTTCCGCGGCGGTCGCGGTAAGTTCGGCGGTCGTTCCGATCGCGGTGATCGTGGCGGGCGTGGTTTCCGCCGTGACGATGACAGGCGCGATTTCCATCGCGATGACCGTTCCGAAGGCTTCCGCGGCGACCGCCGCGACGACCGCAGGGATGGCGAGGGGCGTCGTGACTTCCACCGTGACGACCGCCGCGGTTTTGACCGCAATGATCGTGGTGGCCGTGGTGGTCGTGATTTCGATCGCCGTCGCTCGTTCCGCGATCGTGATGACCACAGGGATGATCGCCGTGGCGGTTTCCGTCGTGACGATCGCCGTGATGACCGTCGCGACAATCAGCGTGGCGACCGTGGTGAGGGTGGCAATCCGCGGTATTCGCAGGATTCCCGTCGTGACTTCCGTCGTGATGATCGCAGGGATGACCGTCGTGGCGGCTTCCGTCGTGACGACCGCGGCGAGCGTCGCGATTTCCATAAGGGTGGCCGTGACTTCCACCGTGATGATCGTCGTGATGACCGTCGTGGCGGCTTCCGCCGCGATGACCGTGACCGTCGCGATGACCGCGGCGAGCGTTCGAACGGTGACTCCTATGAGAGGGGACGCGGTGACAGTCGCGACTTCCAGCGTGAGCACCGTTACCGCCGCGATTCGGATTCCAACTACCGTTTCGGCCGTCGCAATTCCGATGGCAGCGTGTCGTATCCTTCGCAGAACCCGTACAAGGCTCCCCGTCCTGGTGAGCCGAAAATGCCGGAAGGCATGATGTGGAACATGCTGTCGGAGGATGAGCGTGAGCGTCTGCGCGGCCTGTCGAAGGAGCACGCCGAGAACATCGGCCTGCACATCCTCGCTGCGGATTCCCTCGTGGAATCCGACCCAAAGCTCGCTCTTGAACACGCCAAGTGGGCCGCCCACCAGGCATCCCGAGTGGACTTCGCCCGTGAAACGTATGCTCTGGTGGCATACCGCGTGGGGGAGTATGAGACGGCGTTGCGCGAATTCCGCACTGCCTACCGCATGAACCGTTACCCTGACTATCTGCCGTTCATGGCTGATTGCGAACGCGCCTTGGGACATCCGGAGAAGGCCATCGAACTGGCGATGAGCGAGGACGCCAAGAGCCTCGTCGCCGATTCCAAGGCGGAGATGTTCATCGTGTATGCCGGGGCATTGGGTGATCTTGGCCAGTGGGACAAGGCCATTGAGGTCATCCGCCGCCTGTCGCGTTCTCGCGGACTTCCCGGCCCGTACCGCATGCGCGCTTTGCAGGCCGAACAGAACCTGCTGGAGCAGGCTGGCCGTGAGCAGGAGGCTCAGGATCTGGAAGACACGGTCGAGACGTTCGAGGACGAATACGCGGATGCCGATGATGAGGAGATTGCCGACGACACGTTCATCGACAATGATCTGCAGATTCTGAACGATGAGGAGATGCAGCGCACGGGCATCGTGACCGCCGAGGACATTCTCGAAGCGCAGGAGGAAGAGGAACGCGAGGCTGAGGAGCGTCGTGCACAGCGCGAAGCTGAATATGCTGCGCGCAATTCCGAGGATGCCGATGACTCCGAGGATTCCGAGACGGATGCTGACGAGTTCCCGGCAGCTGACGGTGTTGAAGACACCGACGGCGATGCTGACGAGTTCCCGGCGGCCAGCGATGGTGCGGACGCCACCGTTGATGAATCTGCATCCCAGATGCCTCAACCGACCGACGATGACGCGACGGATGCCGACGAACCGCAGGAAACTGCAGCTGACGCCGAGGATGTCGCCGCTGTCGAGGATTCAGCAGCAGATGAAGATTCCGCTGCGGAGGACGCGACCGAACCGGCGCCCGAGGTAGATGCCTCCGATACCGCAGACTCCACCGCGGCACAGGATAGTGATTCTGCAGATTCCGTCTCTGACGATTCGAACGCCTCTGACGCTTCCGATTCGAACGATTCCGAAGGCTCCCATGAGTGACATTCACCCCCACCGGTCAACCACACCGGCGCTTGGCGGTCCCGGCGCGCTCAAATCCACGAGCGCGCCGCTCAGCCAGCTGTACAAACTCGCGCTGCTCGACCTTGACGGCGTGGTGTACCGGGGCAAGGATCCCGTGGAACATGCTGCCGAAGGCATTCGCACTGCCGAGCAGCTGGGGATGAAGATCTCATACACGACGAACAACCCATCCCGTTACCCCCATACCGTCGCCGAGCAGCTCGAAGGCTTCGGCCTCACGGTCGCCGACAATCAGGTCATCACATCCGCGATCGTGGCGGCACGCATGCTGGCGGCCGCATTGCCGCAAGGATCGAAGATCCTCGTGGTGGGTCGCGAGCACCTGTGTGAGGAAATCGAGAAGAACGGTCTGCGCGTTGTGCACAAGGCGGCTGACGAGCCGGATGCCGTCATCCAATCGTGGCATCAGGATCTCAGCTGGGCGGAACTGGCCGAGGCATCATATGCCATCCATGCCGGTGCACGGTATTTCGTGACCAACAAAGACCTGACGATTCCGCGTGAAGGCGGCATTGCTCCGGGAAACGGCGCCATGCAGATTCCGGTCACGGTCGCCACGGGCGTAACGCCCGAGGCCAGCGCCGGCAAACCGGAAGCCGCGATGTATGACGAATCCCGCATGCTGTTTTCGCTCACTGACGATCTGGTGCCTGTGGAGCTGTCGCTGCCATGCGGTGACCGTCTGGACACCGACATCGAGGCGGCCAACAGGGGAGGATACGACTCCCTGGTGGTGCTCACCGGCGTCGCGACGCCACAGCAGATCATATGCGCTGATCCGATTCACCGGCCGGCATATGTGACGACGGACTTGCGCGGCCTTAACCTGCCGCAGCCCGCTGTCACACGCCGTGCCGACGGAACGTACCAGTGCAATGCGGCTGTTGCCACGCTCACCATGCACGGCGATGGCACGGGCGCGCTGACCGTGGCAATCGACGGAGTGGACACACCTGCGCCCGACACGCTCGACGCATTGCGTGCCGCATGCACTTGTATGTGGCACGCGGTGGACGCCGAGGGAGTGGATGCTTCGCAGGTGTCGCTTCCTGATTTTCCTCAGCAATTGCGCGGTTGCGGCACCGCGGCCGGGGATACCGTCACCGGGGACACCGCGGCCGGGGATACCACTGACAGGGACAGCGTCAAGTGAACGACGAGGCAGCGGATCGGGCTGCAGAGGAATCCTTGGATTCGCGCTTTCCTCATCTTGCTGCAGCGGATGAAGGAACTTATGACCAGCAGATCGAGGCATACCGGGGAGTGCTTGCAGAGCTCACCCGGCAGCTTGACCAGCTGACGGATGATTCCGAGCCCCATCTCGCCCCGCAAGCAGCGGGGAACGAATCCACATACAACCACTCCGCTGTGCACGGCAACCACAGCAAGCACGGGAAGAAGCATCATTGATGAACGATGGGCTGCGCAGACGCCGGGCATCCGGCGTCATGAAACCTCCGCAGGTCGCGTCGCGTCGGTGCGACATGGCTCTCGTGGAACGCGGCCTGGCTTCATCTCGCACGCGCGCGCAGGCGCTCATTGATGCGGGAAGCGTGCTGCTCAACGGCACAGTGGTGGGCAAGCCGTCCGTCAAAGTCACCGCTGAAGATGATCTGCGCGTGATCCATGACGACGGATACGTGTCACGCGGGGCATGGAAACTCGTCGGCGCGTTCGACACATTCGACCTGCCATCCGTCGATGGCGCCCTGTGCCTTGACATCGGTGCATCCACCGGCGGTTTCACCCAAGTGCTGTTGCGACGGGGAGCCAGCCGGGTCATTGCGCTGGACGTCGGGCACGGGCAGCTTGCGCCACGCGTTGCGCACGATCGGCGCGTCATCGACATGAGCGGCACCAACATCCGCGACGTCACCGCAGACGACCTGCCATACATTCCCTCGTGGATTGTTTCCGACGTGTCCTTCATTTCGCTGACATACGTCATACCCGTCATTGCAAGGATTCTGGCGCCTTCCCGCCAATCTGCGACGGTCATACTGCTCATCAAGCCGCAATTCGAAGTCGGCAAGGGAAACCTCGGCAAGAACGGCATCGTCCACGATCCGCAACTGCGGCGCAAGGCCATCGACACGGTATGCGAATGCGCACGGCGACACGGATTTATGCAGCGCGGTCTCGCGCCATCGCCCATCGAAGGAACGCACGGCAACGAGGAGTTCCTGCTATGGCTTCAATGGCCGGGCGCGTTCGATCGCTCCGATCCACAGCCCGACGGTCGAGTTTAAGATGGCAGCAGGAGTAGAAGGAGGACGCATGGATTCGTATAGCGACGCACACGGCACCACTGCGAACGATGCCGGCCGGCGCAGTGCGTTGGATGGCACCGGCATTCGCAAAGCCGTGGTCGTCACACACCCCGGCTTGGCTTCAGGCTCTCCTGTCGTGGCGCAAACCATCAACGCACTGCAGCAACGTGGCTTCGACGTGCGCCTCATCGATAAGATCGATTCCATCCCCGTGGGAAAATCCACCGCCACCGTCGATCCTGACACGGAAATCGTCGTCGTGCTGGGCGGCGACGGCACGATATTGCGGGCCGCCGAGCTTGTCAAAGGTACGCGCGTGCCTGTGCTGGGCGTGAACCTGGGACATGTGGGGTTCCTCGCCGAGTTCGAAAGCTTCGAACTTCACGAAGCCGTCAAGCGTATCGCAAGCCGCGATTACACGATTGACGAACGCATGATCGCCGACGTGCAGGTTTGGCAGCCGCACGCGTCCGAGCCGCTGCATGATTGGGCGCTCAACGATGTGGTACTGGAACACACGGACCGCGGCAGCATGATCGAAGTGGGAATCGACGTGGATGGCGTTGCCATGAGCTCGTTTGGCTGCGATGGCGTCATCGTATCCACGCCCACGGGTTCCACCGCGTATGCATTCTCCGCCGGAGGCCCTGTCGTATGGCCAGGAGTGGAAGCGCTGGAACTGACGCCTCTTGCGGCGCACGCGCTGTTCGCCCGGCCGCTCATCATCGGATCCGATTCCACCTTTGGCATCGAAGTGTTGCGATCGTCAGCCGATTCATCCGGTGCATGGGTCTGCTGCGACGGGCGCCGTCAAGGAATGGTGCCCAACGGCACGCGCATTGTTGTGCACGCCGCGCAGGAGCGCCTGCGCCTGGCGCGTTTGGAAAACGTGCCGTTCACCCGGCGACTCGTGAGCAAATTCAACCTTCCTGTTATCGGCTGGCGGGAGCAAGGTAAACGCGCCGCCCACAACCGCTGGAACGAGGCCGGGCCGAAGAAGCCGCCATGCGACGAAAAAATCCTGCTCGCGCAATCGGACACCGATTCTGCGCCTCATTCCCCATCCTGTGAACCACCTGCGTCCGAACCGTCGGCGTCCGGACCGTCGGCGTCCCAACCATCTGTGCTGCGTGACCCGTCCCTGAAGGAGCCCCATGCTTGAGGAACTCGAAATACGCAATCTCGGTCCCATCCGCCACGCGCTCGTGACCCCTGCGGCCGGCATGACGGCAATCACCGGCGAGACCGGTGCCGGCAAGTCCATGCTGCTCAACGCCTTGCGGCTCATATCCGGAGGCGCCGCGAGAAGCGAAGCGGTGTCCGCGGGAGCCGATGCGACGTGGGCGCAGGCGGTGTTCACGGTGCTCGACAATCCCGCCGCACGCGCCATCGCACAGGACGCATGCTGCGACGTGCAGGACGGAGAATTGTTCATCTCGAGGTCCGTTCCCGCCTCAGGGCGTTCCCGGTGCGTGCTCTCCGGGCACGGGGTGCCGCGCAGCGTGCTCTCTGCGCTCGCCGGCGAACTCATCACCATCCATGGCCAGGCGGACCAGCTGCGCATCGCATCGGCTGCCCGGCAGCGTGAATTCCTCGATGCCTACGCTGGCGACGGCGAGCAGCTCGCCGCATACCAACAGGCATGGGACGCCTACCGCACGGCGCAAGACCGCCTGGACGCCGTAGGCAACCAGCAGGCGCAGGCTCGTGCTCGCGCGGATTACCTGCGTGAATCCATCGCCCGCATCGACGGCATCGCACCCGTGGACGGCGAGTACGACCAGCTGCGCCAGCAGCGCGACCGTTTGGAACACGCCGCCGACATCGCCCGGGGGATAGGCGTGGCCTTGTCGGCTCTCGACCCGTCGCAGCTCGTGGACGCCACGGATGCCAGCGGCGCCCAGGAATCCCTCCGCCAAGCGGTAGACGCACTGCGTGCCGTGCATGGCGTCGACGTGTTCGACGACATCATTGCCCGTTTGGAATCAACGGCGGCTGAAGTCGATGACATTGTGTTCCAACTCTCCTCAATGGTCGAGGATGAAGGGGAAGAAGCGGACCTTGACGCAATCAACAGCCGCATCCACGACTTGGAAGACCTGATGAGCCGGTGGGGGCCTTCTCTCGCGGATGTCATCGAATGGCGCCGCACAGCGGGACTGGAACTTGAGGACCTTGATGATTCCCCCGAGCGCATCAAGAGGTTGGAAGCCGACCGCGACGAAGCCCTGCAATCCGCCCATGACGCGGCTGACGCATTGCATGACGTTCGGCAGAAACAGGCTCGGCGCCTCACGGAGCAGGTCACCGGCGAATTGTCGTCGCTGGCCATGCCGGACGCTCGTTTCGACGCTGAGGTGACGGCGTGCGAGGAGCTTGCCGCGCATGGTGGGGATGCCGTGGAGTTCCTTTTCACACCGTTCCCAGGCGCGGGCAGGCTGCCGTTGGGTAAATCGGCGTCCGGTGGCGAACTGAGCCGCCTCATGCTGTCCATGGAATTGGCGGCGGCGGATGCGCGCGCTGAGCGTGGCCAAGGCTCCGGCAAGGGCACCAAAGGCACTAAGGGCACCGAGCGGGCGCTGCCCACGTTCGTGTTCGATGAAGTGGACGCAGGGGTGGGTGGCAAATCCGCCGCCGAACTGGGCAAGCGCCTCGCCCGCCTGGCGCAGGGTGCCCAAGTCATCGTGGTCACCCACTTGGCGCAGGTCGCCTCATGGGCGTCGACGCACTACGTGGTCGCAAAATCCAAGGACTCGGACGGGCAAGTCACCACCGGGGTCACGAAGGTCACTGGCGACGACAGGGTGCGTGAAATCGCCCGCATGCTGTCGGGAAGTGAGTCCGCGGCATCGCTGAAACACGCCAGGGAATTGTTGAAATCCAGCGAATTGTAATAACTGTCTGGCCGCTTGTTCGGTCGGTCAGTTAACCGTGCGTTCACCTAGCGACCGGGGAATGATGGTCGGCTTTTTTGTGGCCGCCGTAGGGCTCATGCGCCCTCCACAGTGGTCGGATTCACTGTGATGTGCGCGATATCATAGTGCCTATTGGCCTGTGAAAAGGAGAGGAATGCGACGCAAGATTGCCGACTGGCTCAAGGACGAGACGGTGTTCGTCGTCGCCCTCGTGCTTGCACTAGCCTCATGCTTCATCGTGCACCCGGACGCCCAGTACGCCACGTACATTCACATGAACACCATCGTGCAGCTGCTTGCTCTCATGATTGTCGTGTGCGGATGGCAGCGCGTGGGACTGTTCCACATCATCGGCTCCAAGCTCCTGGGGCGTTCGCACACCGAGCGCGGTCTCGTGCTCACCCTCATCTCACTCACATTCTTCTCGGCGATGCTCATCACCAACGACGTGGCGCTCGTCACCTTCGTGCCGTTCGCCATCTCCGTTCTGACAATGGCGAACATGCGCCAGCACACCTGCCTTGTGGTGACGCTCATGACCATCGGCGCCAACGTCGGATCCATGCTCACTCCGGTTGGCAATGCCCACAACCTGTATCTGCATCAGCTTTCCGGATTGTCAACGGCGGCGTTCATGGGCATCATGCTGCCGTATTCCTTCATCGCCGCCGTGCTTCTTACCCTCATCGTGTGCGTGGTGTTCGGCAATCGCACGCTGACGAATTTCGATACCGTGGACTCCAATGACATTGAACGCTCGGTGCTTGCCCCCAGCACCGATATGCAGCCGGACGAAGTGCGCACCATGGGCTTTGGCGGTTGGCGCACATGGGTGTACGGCGTGCTGTTCGTGATTTGCCTCCTCGGCGTGGACGGCATCGTCGACAAATGGCTCATGCTGGCCCTGGTGATCGTCGTCATGATCGTCTGCGACCACCGCACGCTGCGCCATGTCGATTACTTCCTGCCGTTGACGTTCTCGGCGTTCTTCGTGTTCATTGGCAACATGCGCCGCGTGCCGCAGTTCTACACCATCGCGGCTTCCC
>CAYVHC010000042.1:0-10320 GCA_964451025.1 uncultured Bifidobacteriaceae bacterium | reverse complement strand
GAGGGCACCGAGGCACGCCGCGCCGACCTCGCAGACTACGCCGAGCAGCGCACCAAGCGCCTCGGCCAGCTCGATGGCGATCTGCGCGAAGCGCGGGCACACCGGGCACAGCTTGACGCGACGCTTGCGTGGATTCGCGGCAGCGTACTGACGCTCGACCGCCTCGGCATCGACGACCCCTTCGACGCGGAGCTTCCCGGCAGGATCGACACGTTGCACGACCAAGCGCAGCGCGACGCGGAGACAGCGCGCGGCAGACAGCGCGACGCCGAGGCACGGCGCGACGAGCTGACGAATCTCGGCAAAGGCGAGTCCCGCACCATCGACGCGAGCTTTGTGGCGGCGCTCCAGGACGCTGGCATCGATACCATCGAGGGCGCCAACTACCTAGCGAAGCATGTGGACGAGGCGCGACGCGACGAGCTGGTGCGCGAGTATCCGATGCTGCCGTATGCGCTGCTGATTACCGAAAGCAGCGTGGCACGGCTGGAATCCCTGGATTTCCAAGGCACCGTGAGCAGGCCGGTGGCCGTGATGGTGCGCGAGTGGGTCGATGGCGCGGGGGCGCGAGGCGGTGTGAATGCCGCAGACAATGCAACCACAACGCTTAATCGTCTCGGCGACATCTTTGTGTATTCGCGCTATGACACGCGCATGCTGCATCCCGAGACGCTGCGCCGCAGCATCCAGAAAGCCGCACGAGAGGCCGAAGACTGGCGGCAGCGGGCGGACTCCCTGCAAACGCAGGCCGACGACCTCATGCGCATCGCCACGCGCCTGAGCACCGACGCGTTCACGCGCGAAGAGGACGATGCGGCAACCGCACGCCTGAAGGAGCTCGAGGCGGAGCAGACCGCCACCGAGCGCAACATCGCCGACGCCCAGGCCGAGATTGCGCGCTTGGAGAGCGTCAGCGCGCAGCTGGGCGCCCTGCTTTCCGCGGAGCATGACCGCGCGGGTTGGCGCGGGCGGCGCGATAAGGCCCTGGGCAAGCTGCACGACGATTACAGCGAACGCCAGACTTTGAAGAAGGCGGCTGACGAGGCGCGTCGCCGCCGCACAGCGCTCGAGCGCACGATCCGTGACACGCAGGCCGAGCAGTCCGCGCAACGCCACGCCGCCGACGAGGCGCGCGAAGCGGCGAATGCGCTGAACGGCGAAGCGAAGGACGCGCATGCGAAGGCGCAATCGTATGCCGATTACGCAGGAGAAGTTGCCGGCAGCGCAACCGCCGGCAGCGCGGCATCAACCAACGCAACCGCCGGAAGCACAACCGCCGCCGAGCCTTTGGATCGCGAGGAAGCCGAGCGCCTTGCGGCGCAGTACGATGCGATCCGCCATGACGTCGGCGCAAACGAAAGCCAGGCGCAGCAGCAGGTCGACGGGGCGCGCAAGCATCTCGACGCTGCGGAGCGCCGGCGTGACGCCACGCTGCGCGATAGCGCGAAATACGGCGTCACGCAGGAGGACGCGCGCGGCATGGCCTACGATGACGACCGTCTCGCCGAGCTCAGCGATGCCAAAGACCGCACGGCCGCGTCCGCCACGACGGCCACGGAGGAATTCGCCCGGGCGCAGGCCATGGCCGAGAATGCGCGCAAGGATGTGCAGCGGGCGCACGCCGACCTGCGGCGCTACACGCAGCTCGAGGAACCGCTTCCGGCCGATCAGATTCCGGATATCGACTTCGAGGCCGAGCTGCGCGAGCTCGAGGAGCGGAAAAAGGCGGCGTCGGCGGATGCCGCCCGCGCCGTCGAGCGGCGGCATGCGTGCGATGATGCGCAGAATCGGTTGGCGAGGTGGAAGGACGCGCTGTCATCGTATGCCCTGTCGGCCGAGGATCTGGCCATCATAGCAGGGCGGCGGGGCGCGAGCGATGGCGATGCTTCTCACGCCGCCGCTGCCGGCACCTCTGCCGCTTCCGCCTCCGCCCCCGCTACGCCGCAGCACGCTACGCCACAGCACGCCGCGCCAAGCGCCTTCCGAGTGCCTGCGCACGCCGCCGGCGCCGACGCGCACCGCCCCGTACCCGCGGAATGGCACGAGAACCTAGGAATCGTGGATAACGATGGGCTCGTCAAGCGTGCCGAGAACCTCGACGCCCACGCGCAGAAGACGCAGACCGCGCTGAGCGCCACGCAGAACGCGGTGCAGCGCCAGCTCGGCAACCTGCAGACGAAGTATTCGCAGGAGTCCGACCCCACGCTCGGTAAGCTCATCTCCGCGCTGCGCGACGCCATCGACGCGGACGCGCAGAACCGCACCGACGTGTTCCCCGGCCAGCTCACGGAACGGCGGCGCAGCCTCGGCGACGCTATCGGCAAGCTGGAGCGCGACCTCACCGACAACCGCAACATGCGCGACCATCTCATCGAGCATTGCGTGGTTCTGCTCGGCGCCATGAACAAGGCGTTGGGCAAGGCCGGGGACAATTCCACCATCGAGATCAAGGGCAAGCCGCAGAAAATGCTGTTCATCGAAGTGCCCGAGTGGGATGGAGCCGACGACTGCCGCGAGCGCACGGAGCGGGCGTTCGACGAAATCATCGATGCGGCGGATGCGGAGCCGTCCACCGCCGACGAGACCATCAGGCGCACACTGACGCTGCCCGGGCTGTACAAGAAAGTGGTGCGGCTCGAGAGCGTGAAGCTCACGCTACGCAAAGTGGAGCGCGACGGTGCTGTGAAGATGACTTGGGACGAGGCGAAGACGAATTCCGGCGGCGAAGGCACGCTGAGTGCGTTCATTGTGCTCAGTGCGCTGATGGATTTCGCGGGGCGCGATGCGGACGGTGTCCTCGATGTTTTCAGCGGGCGCAAGGATTGGAAGGTGCTGCCGATGGACAACCCCTTCGGCAAGATGAACGCCGAGTACCTGCTCGAGCCGATGGCGCGGATGGCGGCGTCGAAGCATGTGCAGCTGCTGTGCTGGACGGGTCTGACCGATGCGAGCATCACGCGCACGTTCCCGAACAACTACGTGGAGCGGCTGGCGAATGCGGGCGACGGGCAGCGCATCGTGGTGGCCGAACGCATCAGCGACGGGCGCAGGGCTTCGGCCGGGGCCGGCGCGGACGGTACGGCGGGCGCGGCGGCCGGCGCGGACGAATCCCCCGCCCACCGCATCGACGCCCGCCACGTCGAAGACCTCCGCGCCATCCAGTCCACCCTCTTCGACTTCTGATCGCCGCACCTCTTTCCACCAACAATCTCCCCACCAACAATGTGATGGCTTGCTGACGCCAGCCCGCCACGCACGCCCGTCCCACCTCACTCCAAAACCCCGCGCACGCGAAACTCACAATCGCCGGAAAATCGGATGATAGATAATGGAGGAATGAAGAGAAAGGCGCGTTGGAAAACCAAGAGGAGAGTAAGCCCGCAGGATGGAATGCCTGTTGGCGAGTGCCGGTTCAGCCATAAAAAGCAGTACGTCTCCGAGAATGCCGCTATGAAGGCAATGGCTTACAACATCCAACGCCGCAGCGCTCGCTCAATCATGCGGGCATGGTCCCACGCGAACGACCCCTCCTATGATCCGACTGTGAAGAACGAATGCCGCGCATACCAATGTCCCGTATGCAAACTATGGCATCTTACGAGCAACGCGCACGCCGACAAGATCAGGCTTTCAAGCCGCGAACTCATCGCGCTACATCCGGAAGCCATGAAGACCGCCGACAAATGGCTGCATAAAGATACTTGCGGGGCCGCGGCTTACGGCGACCTGCGCGAGGACGTGGTGCGGGTGCTGGCAGACAACAATGTCCCCGACGAACTATGGGCCGATGACTGGCTCTGGGCGATTGCACGCAGCCTGTATTCCCACAAGATGAGAATGAGGCAATGGAATGAATGGGCGAGGATGACCGCCGAGGCGTATGCGAAAACCGATGATGTCACGAAACCTGACGCTTCATCGAAGGCCGATTACACGCTCATCAGCCGCATCACGACCGATGCCGATGAAATGACGGAACTGTTCGGCACCCCTGTGCACATTGCGATCATCGCCGCATGGCAGTCGTATCTTGACCGCGAGGCGGAATCAGGAGCAGAACCCGAGGCGGAATCCGAAGCACAGTAAAAGGCGCGGCGCTAGTTCGGCAGGGCTATTGCCAAGGCAGTGCAGGTCTGGCACTGGGACGGAATCAACCTTCCCGGCACACACCGTGTGCGCCACCACGCACCCGGACCGTGCAAGGACCATTCAGCTGGCGGATGAGATGGAACCCCACGCTGCGATATGGAGCAGTGTCTGTTCCCTGCGTTCCTCGGCGCTCATGCCCGGCTTATACCTATCGCAATCAGGAAGGTGATGCAGGATTCTCGCGAGGGTCAGCGCATAGTGCCGCTCGCAGTAATAACGCATATGGGACAGGTTCTAGCGAACGTCGCAACACCCTGGATTCGGAAGGAATCGAAACATGGTGTACGAGTTCGACGGGACCAAGCACGGGAAGCTGCGGGACATGCAGGCGGCGAGACGCTCGAAACACCCGGACCTGGTGCGCGGCGGCACGAACCTCACCCAGGCGGACCGACCCGTCCGGATACACCGCGGAACACCTCGACGCAGTCGCCATGGAACCCAACGACAGGCCCCGCAAGACCCCGGACCACATGAAACCCAGCGAGAAGATCCTCGAACTGACCGACGACACCGCAACGTCAAAACCAACCGATACCATCAACACCAACCGTCAACAAAGATGTTGCGACGACCAATAGAATTCGCCCGGGCACACACGAACACGAAGCGAAACAGACGCGTTTCTTCGGCAGCATCAGTCTTGATCCGGAAACGTACAACCGACAAATCGCCAAAATCAACGAGATGATCATCGATCAGCTCCGGTTCAGCCACGCCACACTGGAGCTGCGCCTCGAGATCCAGGCCACCCAGCCCGACGGCTTCGACCCGAGCATCGTGAAGCGCGTCAGCGACAGCGCACAACAGCTCGGCTTCGAACAAAGCGGCTTCGAAGAGCAATAGGAATGACCACAGTGGCACACTGATAGCGATTATCGAAAACACACCGTTATCGTTGGAATCACACCGACTGCGACAAGGCGTCAATTGCAGCACATGCTGTGACTGGCGCCTTGTCGCATTCCGGGGTCACGACCCGTCATCAAACCAGTGCGGGATGCAACAACGTCCGGATGTCGAAACAGCCGACACGCCGCAAGTCCTTCGGCCAGCCGCTATCCGACACGTCGCATACATCTCGACCCACCGCTTCTTGCCGCGCCGCAGGAACCTCAACCTTCCGCCGTCCGCCGCGCCGCGAAAGACACAGCCGCCCCGCACACAGCCGCCCCGATACCGCATGGCGCTGCCGAATGCAAGCGACTGTCATCTTTATCACACTCCCCCATCGCCTCCCAATGGTAGCGCAGCAGCCAAAAGCCGTTCTCCTGACTGTAAAACCACGCACTAGATGTGGGCGTGTCTGACTGTTTCATCAACACATCTAGTGCCTTTCGTCGCTCGACGGTCGGTGTAGCGTGACTATCACCCGCCGCGCAACACCGCGCGACGCCCACCGATCATGCAAGGAGACCACATGGGCATCACCGTGTTCGACAAACCGAACTGCCCGCAGTGCGCCGCGACGGAACGCCGTCTCGCGCAGCTGGGCATCGAATTCGACGTCGTGGACCTGAGCCGCAACCCGCAGACCCTGGCACAGCTTGTCGACGCAGGCTACCGTCAGGCTCCCGTCGTCATCACCCCGTATGCGACGTGGTCCGGCCACCGACCGGACCTCATCGATGACCTGGCGCAACAACTCGAAGCGCACCGTCTCGAAAACTCCGCCGCGCAGCAAGGGCGGATGGCGTGAACGCCGTCGATGCAGCACCCCGCCAGTCCGCGTCACCTGCGCCGGTCGCACCGTCTACCTCAGCCGAGCCGACCACACCGCTTGCGTCGGTCACACGCCCTGAGGCGCCGGCGGAGGGCACGCGCATCGGCGCGGTGGTGTATTTTTCGTCAGCCTCAGGCAACACGGCGCGCTTCATCGCCGGTTGCGCCCTGCCCGCCGAGGGAATCGCCGTATACCGCATCCCCCTGCGACCCACCGAGGGCACGCTCGAGGTGCGCGAACCCTACGTAATCGTGGTGCCCACCTATGGCGGTGGCGATGCGACGAAGGCCCTGCCCCCGCAGGTGCGGCGTTTTCTCAACGATCGGGCGAACCGCCGGTTCCTGCGCGGCGTCATAGCCTCGGGCAATACGAATTTCGGCGACGCGTACTGCGCTGCGGGAGACATCATCGCCCGCCGCTGCCACGTGCCGTTCCTCTACGGATTCGAGCTGACGGGCACGCCCGAGGACCGGTGCGCGGTGAGAGTCGGGCTGCGTGATTTCTTCCGCTCCGCCCCAACAGAAAGCACGCGACAAGAAAACACGCACAAAGAGACCACAGGGCGCGAGACCACGTAACCGGCCGAACCACCCATCCGACTGGAACCATCCGACTGAAACCATCCCGCACCGAAAATCCCATTCCATCTCATTCCATCCCACCATTCCACCATCCCATCCCCTCCCATCTCAATGGAGAAACCCATGACATCAGCAATGCAAACCGCCACGGCAACCGCCACCGCGACCCCTACCGCAACCTCCGCCGCGATTCCGCCCGCCACACCGGACTACCATGCGCTCAACGCGCTGCTCAACCTGTATGACGAGCACGGCCGCATCCGGTTCGAAGCCGACACCGAGGCCGTGCGAGCCTACATGCGCACCGCCGTCGCGCCTGCCACGCGCCGCTTCGCCTCCGCCCTCGAACGCCTGCGCTTCCTCATCGACAACGACTACTACGACCCGGCCGTCTTCGCCGCCTATTCGGATGAATTCCTCGATTCGTTCTATGCCCACGCCCACGGCATGGGCTTCGAATTCGAAACCTTCCTCGGCGCATTCAAGTTCTATGCGTCGTATGCGCTCAAGACCTTCGACGGGACGCAGTATCTCGAGAACTTCCCCGAACGGTGCGCCGCCGTGGCGCTCGCCTTGGCAGGCGGCGACGAACACGCAGCCATCGGCTATCTCGACGCAATGGTGCAGGGTCGATTCCAGCCGGCGACCCCAACGTTCCTCAACCTCGGCAAGGCGCAGCGCGGCGAGGCGGTGAGCTGCTTCCTGCTGCGCGTGGAAGACAACATGGAGTCCATCTCGCGCGGCATCAACGCGGCGTTGCAATTGTCGAAGCGAGGCGGCGGCGTGGCGCTGCTGCTGACGAACCTGCGTGAGGCGGGCGCGCCGATTAAGCGCATCGAACACCAGTCGAGCGGCGTGGTGCCGGTCATGAAGCTGCTCGAGGATTCATTCAGCTACGCCAACCAGCTGGGCGCGCGCCAAGGCGCTGGCGCGGTGTATCTCAACGCACACCATCCTGACATCATGCGCTTCCTTGACACGAAGCGCGAGAACGCGGACGAGAAGATTCGCATCAAGTCGCTCGCGCTGGGCGTCGTGATTCCTGACGTGACGTTCGAACTGGCGAAGCGGCGCGAGCGCATGGCGTTGTTCAGCCCGTACGACGTGGAGCGCGTGTATGGCGTGCCGTTCGCTGACATCTCGGTGACGGAACGCTATGACGAGATGGTGGCGGACGAGCGCATCCACAAAACATACATTGACGCGCGCGAATTCTTCATGACGCTGGCGGAACTGCAATTCGAATCAGGCTACCCATACATGCTGTTCGAAGACACGGTGAACCGCGCGAACCCCATCCACGGGCGGGTGACGATGAGCAACCTGTGCTCCGAGATTTTGCAGGTGCAGGAGCCGAGCACCTACCGGGAGGACCTCGGCTACGAGCATGTGGGGCGCGACATCTCATGCAATCTGGGGTCACTCAACATCGCGAAGGCAATGGACGGGGGTCTCGCGGGCAGTGTCGAGACAGCGGTGCGTGCACTGACCGCGGTGAGCGACACCACCAGGCTGGACTGCGTGCCCTCCATCCGCCGCGGCAACGAAGAAAGCCATGCCATCGGGCTGGGGCAGATGAACCTGCACGGGTTCCTGGGGCGCGAAGGACTGCGCTACGGCAGCGAGGAGGCACTGGATTTCACCGACATGTATTTCATGACGGTGGCCTACCATGCCTACCGCACGTCCCACGCCATCGCAGCCGAACGCGGCGTGAGTTTTGCAGGTTTCTCCGACAGCGCATATGCGAGGCCGGCGAGCGAAGGCAATTACTTTGACCGGTATGTGGACGGCACGTACCGCACCGAGCCGCGCACCGATGCCGTGCGGGCGATCTTCGATCGGCTTGGCGTGGCGATTCCCTCGGCGCAGGACTGGCGCGCCCTGCAAGAGCAGGTGCTGCGCGACGGAATCTACAACGCGTACCTGCAGGCGGTGCCGCCGACCGGTTCGATCTCGTACATCAACCATTCGACGAGCTCGATTCACCCCATCGCCGCGCGCATCGAGATCCGCAAGGAAGGCAAGACCGGCCGCGTCTACTACCCCGCGCCATACATGACCAACGACAACCTCGGCATGTTCGAGGACGCCTACACGATCGGCTGGAAAGCGATCATCGACACCTACGCCGAAGCCACGAAACACGTGGATCAAGGGCTGTCCCTCACGCTGTTCTTCCCCGACACCGCGACGACGCGCGACCTCAACAAGGCGCAGATCTATGCGTGGCGCAAGGGAATCAAGACGCTGTATTACATCCGCATCCGCCAGCAAGCGCTCGAAGGCACGGACGTCGAAGGCTGCGTCAGCTGCATGCTGTGAGACATGCGGTCGCCGAATCCCTGCCATCGACAATTCCAATCACCGAAAACCACATCAGCAATACCCACGTCAGCGAACATCACTCCAAACCGAAGGACCATCATGACCGAGACCACACCAATCCCCACCGCACCCATGCCGGCAGCCGCACGTCACACCGTCCGCATCGCCGACGAAGCGACCATGGCCGCTTCGATCACCCCTGCGCAATACCGCTATCATCATGGCGCCCGCGTGCGCCCGATCAACTGGAACCGCATCATTGACGACAAGGACCTCGAGGTATGGAACCGCCTCGTCGCCAACTTCTGGCTGCCCGAAAAGGTGCCGCTGTCAAACGACACCGCCGACTGGCGAGCCTTGAGCGAACGCGAACGCACCACCACGGTGCGCGTGTTCACCGGCCTCACCTTGCTCGACACCACGCAGGCAACCATCGGCGAGATCTGCCAGATCGAACATGCGCGCACCGAGCACGAGCAGGCTGTGTACACGAACATCGCGTTCATGCAATCCATCCACGCACGCTCGTATTCATCGATCTTCTCCACGCTATGCTCCAGCGAGCAGATCGACCAGGCGTACCGCTGGGCGGTGGGCAACGACATCCTGCAGGAGCGAGTCGACGTTGTGCTCGAGCAATACGAGAGCGATGACCCGCTCAAGCGCAAGGTCGCCGCGACGCTGCTGTCATCGCTGCTACTGTATGCGGGGTTCTATCTGCCGTTGCATTTCGCAGCACGCGGCACGATGATGAACACCGCGGACATGATTCGCCTGATTTTGCGCGACAAGGCGATCCACGGATATTACTCGGGCTACAAATTTCAGCGCGGCCTCGAGCTGCGCAGCGCCAAAGATCAACGGTTGCTGAGAGACTTCACGAACGACCTGCTCGACCGTCTCTACGAGTTGGAGATTGAATACTCCGCGGATGTGTATGCAGGCTTCGACTTCATGCCGGATGTATTTGCGTTCGTGCGATACAACGCCAACAAGGCACTGATGAACCTTGGGTATCCTACACGGTTTGCCGCGGAGGATACGCACGTGAGTCCAGAAATCCTTGCAGCGCTCTCACCGTCGGCCAACGAAAACCACGATTTCTTCTCCGGCTCGGGGTCGTCCTACGTCATGGGCAAGGCAGAGGAGACAGACGACGACGATTGGGATTTCTAGGGCGCCGAGCGCGTTTACACAGTGAATGAGCACGGCAGGTCATAAAACGGACGGTGCGCCGGAGCAAACAACTCCAGCGCACCGTCCCTCTACACACTCAAACCCTCTACTCGGATGGGAGAGAGACCGTCAAGCCTGCCTCTCCGTCATCATGCGCTGGGCGGGCCGTAGTGCTGTTCGATTGGACACTTACTAAGTTGCGGTTTGTGCCACGGTCTCCTGTGCCCGTTACCAGCGGGATTCCACTGCACCTGCTCTTGGGTAGACGAGGCAGCAGCAATCTTGTTGGGGTTGTCCTTCTTTAGTACTTGACCAGTCGCCGAATCATACACGTAGTAGACACTCAGATTGTTGCTATTGGTC
>CAYVHC010000041.1:0-10349 GCA_964451025.1 uncultured Bifidobacteriaceae bacterium | reverse complement strand
CGCCCTCCGGCCCAATCGCCAGGAGCAATCGCCCCGTTCGAACGCCGCCTCGTGCCCACCGGCATCGCCATCGCGCTGCCCGCCGGCTACGTGGCGCTCGTGCACCCGCGTTCCGGCCTCGCTGCCAAGCAGGGGGTGACGGTCCTCAACGCCCCGGGCACCGTGGACGCCGGTTACCGTGGCGAAATCAAGGTGCCGCTCATCAACCTCGACCCGCACACCACCGCGGTGTTCCACAAGGGCGATCGCATCGCCCAGATGGTCATCCAGCGGTACGTCGAGGCGCGCTTCGTGCCGGCGACCACCTTGCCCGGCTCTGACCGCGCGGAACGAGGATTCGGCTCGACGGGACTGTGAACGGCGCCGTCGCGCACGGCCGCCGTCTTTCGCAACGCGGCGGGCACAACGGCTGGCTATGATGGAGGGACACGGCGGGGCGGATGCCCAGCCGCGGCGTTTCGATTACCGGAAGGGACATCGACATGGACGAGGAGAAGCACACGGAGACCAGGGGAACGGCGGAGGATGCCGCCCCGATGCGCGCGGCGGCCATGGACGCGCGGGCACAGGGCAAGGGAGCGCAGAGCGACCCGGGCACGAGCATCGCCTCGAGCAAACTCGGTTGCGAGATCAGCGCCGACCCCACCGACCCGTTGCTTCCCATCTGGCAGATGTGCCGCGAGCATCATCCCAACGTCGACCTTTCCATACTGCGCCGGGCGTATGCGCGCGCCGTCAAGCAGCACAGCTCGCAGCGGCGCAAATCAGGCGAACCGTACATCATCCATCCCCTCGCCGTCGCCCAGACGCTCGCCGACCTGGGCATGAGCCCCACCGTCGTCGCCGCCGGGCTGCTCCACGACACGGTGGAGGACACCGATTACACGCTCGACCAATGCCGTGAGGAATTCGGCGACACCGTCGCGGGGCTCGTGGATGGCGTCACCAAGCTCACGAAGATGGACGTGGGGGAGTCCGCGCAGGCCGAGACGATCCGCAAGATGGTCGTCGCCATGAGCCGCGATGTGCGCGTCCTCGTGGTCAAGCTCGCCGACCGCGTGCACAACGCCCGCACATGGCGCTACGTGAAGACGTCAAGCGCCCAGCGCAAGGCCCGCGAGACCCTCGACGTGTATGCGCCCCTCGCCAATCGTCTGGGCATGAACGCCATCAAGACCGAGCTGGAGGAACTGAGCTTCAAGACGCTCGAGCCGAAGATCTACAACGAGATCGTGCTGCTCGTCAAGCATCGCGCCGGCCAGCGCGAGGTCTATCTCAAGCAGGTCATCGACGAGATCGAAGAGGACCTCACGGCGCAGGGCATCGACGCCTACGTCACCGGCAGGCCGAAGGACTATTACAGCATCTACCAGAAGATGGTCGTGCGCGGTATCGAGTTCGAAAACATCTACGACCTGCTGGGCGTGCGCATCATCGTCAACTCGATCCGCGACTGCTATGCCGCGCTTGGCGCGGTGCATGCGCGCTGGAGCCCGGTGCCGGGGCGTTTCAAGGATTACATCGCCATGCCCAAGCTCAACATGTACCAGTCGCTGCACACGACCGTCGTGGGGCCGGGCGGCAAGCCCGTCGAGATCCAGATCCGCACGTGGGAGATGCACCGCCGCAGCGAATTCGGCATCGCCGCGCATTGGAAGTACAAGGAGAACGGCCAGGCAGGACGCGCGCTGAGCAAGCCGGACAACTCGGACCGCCAGCGTGAGAAGGAGCTGCAGTCCGCGGACTCCGCCTCCCGCGAGGAGCTGAGCGAGGCGGACAACCTCAAGTGGATCCAGCAGCTGGCGGACTGGACGAGCGAGACACCGGACTCGGACGAGTTCCTCGGCACCCTCAAGGAAGACCTTGGCTCCGCGCAGGTGTATGTGTTCACGCCCAAGGGCAAGATCATCCCGCTGCCGGCGCATGCCACGCCGGTCGACTTCGCCTACGCCGTGCATACCGAGGTGGGCCACCACACAATGGGCGCGCGCGTCAACGGCAGGCTTGTGCCGCTCGACACGGAACTGCAGAACGGCGACACCGTCGAGGTGCTCACGTCGAAGGCGGAGAACGCCGGGCCGTCGCATGACTGGCTCAGCTTCGTCAAAAGCCCCAAGGCGCGCAACAAGATCCGCCAGTGGTTCACGAAGGAACGCCGCACCGAGATGATCGACGCCGGCCGCGACGACCTCACGCATGCGATGCGCAAGCGCAACATGCCGGTGACCATCCTCATGACGCCCGCCTCCGTGGCGCGCGTGGCCGAGGAACTGGGGTTCCCCGACTCCGGCACCATGCTGGCCAACATCGGCGAGGGCGCCATCTCCGCGCAGAACGTCATTGCTCACATGGTCAAGGATTCCAGCTCCGAGGAAGCGGTCAAGGAGGTCGAGCACACCGTGCTGCCTTCCACGCCGCGTCATTCGCACAAAGGCGACGTGGGGGTCTCCGTCAAGGGCGTCGAAGGCGTGTGGGTCAAGCTCGCCCGCTGCTGCATGCCCGTGCCCGGCGACAAAATCGTCGGCTTCATCACGCGTATGCAGGGCGTGTCGGTGCATCGCGCCGACTGCGTCAACATCCTCAACCTTGAGGCGACTCAGCCCGACCGCATCGTGGAAGTGGCGTGGACGGGCGACAAGGGCAACTTCCTCGTCAAGATCCAGACCGAGGCCCTCGACCGCGGCCACCTGCTCAGCGACATCACGAAGGTGCTTTCCGACCACGGCGTCAACATCCTCTCCGGCTCCCAATCCACCGGCGAGGACCGCGTGGCCATCTCGCAGTTCACGTTCGAGATGACCGATCCTAAGAACCTCGAACGGCTGCTCGCCGACATTCGCAAGATTGACGGCGTGTTCGACTGTTACCGGCTCACCGGCCAGTCATCCCAGGATTCCCTGAAGATCCGCAACATTCGGTAAGGCGCGCGGGCCCTCCACGCTTGCCGGTTGGCGCACATGGAGGGAGCCGCGCATGCGGTTCTGCGCATGCGCGGCGCCGGACGAGCGGCACCGGGCGGACGGCAGCGCATCGACAACAGAAAGCCTCCCGCATCCTTTGCATGTCTAGGATGCGGGAGGCTTTTTCATGCGCCGGTGGAAGACCGGCGGGGGAGTGACCTGCGGGAAGTCCCTCAGGCGGCGTCATGTCACTTGACGACGGACAGCCACTTCTCCTTCGTCGCCTTCTCGGCCTCGAGGTCGGCCTTCTTCTTCGGATCGGTCTCGGCGGCGATCTTCTTGTCAAGCTCGGCGAGCTGGTCCTCGAGCTGGCGTTCGAAGTCGGACTTGCGCGCCTCGGTCTCCGGATCCGTCTTCTTCCATTCGGCTTCCTCGACCGACTTGATCTGGCGGTCGACGTCGTCGAGGGCGGATTCGATGCGATGCACGTCGGAACGCGGCACGAAGCCGACCTGGTCCCACTGCTCCTGGATCTTGCTCAGCGCCTGGCGGGCCTGCTTGGCCTCCTTCGCGGACTTGACCGGCACGAGGGCCTGCGCCTGCTTGAGCAGCTCCTCCTTCTTGGCGAGGTTCTCTTTCTCTCCTTCGTTCATCTTGTCGCGGTCCGCCTGACGGGCGTTGAAGAACGTGTCGGCGGCGGCGCGGAAGCGCGCCCACAGGGCGTCGTCCTCCTGGCGGCCGGTGTGGCCCGAACGCTTCCAGCGGTCCATCAGCTCGTTGAACTTGTGCGACGTCTCGCCCCAGTCCGTGGAGTCCTTGATCTCCTCGGCCTCCTTGATGATCTGCTCCTTGGCGGCCTTCGCCTCGGCGCGCTGCGCATCACGCGCCTGGCTCCACTTGCGGCGGCGCGTGGCGAACGTGGAGCGGGCGGCGGAGAAACGCTTCCACAGGGCGTCGGCGTCGGACTTGTTGAGGCGCATCGTCGTCTTCTGGTGGTGCTGCCATTCCTCGAACACCTTCTGCAGCTTGTCACCGGTGTCGCGCCAATTCGTGCTGTCGCCCAGGCCGGCCACGATCTGCTCGGCCTCCTCGACGATCTTCGTGCGCTCGGCAAGGGCCTTCGCATAGGCCTCCTTGCGCTGCTTATCCAGCTCCTGCTTGCGCTGCTCGCCGGCGACCTTCAGTTCGCCGAACTGCTTGCGCAGGGCCTCGAGATCGCCTACCACCTGCGGTTCGGCGACCTCGGACTGCAGTTGCTGCAGCGTCTTGCCGATCTCGCCGGGCTTGATGGAGGAGGATGCGAGGCGCGCGGCGAACTGGTCGAGCTTGGCCTTGAGCTCCAGATAGCGCTTGGCGTAAGGCTCCAGCGCCTTCTCTTTCTCGGCGTCCGGATACTGGCCGACGGCGCGCTCGTCGTCCCCGTCCTTGACGAACACCGTCCCGTCGTCAGCCACACGGCCGAACTTCTCGGCCTCTCGCACATCCTCGTCGGAGAACGTCGTCGACACCGGTTTCACCGTTGCCGAGGCCGCCTTCTTGGCAAATGCAGCGGGGGATGGATGGGGCCCCGGCTTGGCTGCCGTCGCCTTGGGTGCGGCGGGCTTGGGGGTGGAGGCGGATTCATTATCGGGCGTGGTGACAGTCTGTTCGGACATAGTCATCTCCTTGGAGGTAGGTGAGGGAGGAAATACCATGAGGCCGGCGGGCCTTTTCCGGCGCCTCAAGCTCGGTGTCTGAAGGGTGGGCGGGGCCACGGTTTTTCCACAACATAACTTATTATATGGATTCGTGGCTAAAGGTGCATCAATATCAGGATTCCCGGAGTGGCTGCCCGCCGAACGAGTCGTCGAGCAGCGGGTCATCGACACGCTCCGCAGGATTTTCGAACTCAATGGATTCATCGGTATCGAGACCCGCGCGGTGGAGACCGGTGCCAGCCTGCTCAAGAAAGGCGAGACCAGCAAGGAAATCTACCTGCTGTCGCGCCTGCAGGAGGTAACCGCGGGGCAGGAGAACGACACGCCCCTTCCCGAGCGCCTGGGGTTGCACTTCGACCTGACGGTGCCGTTGAGCCGTTACGTCGTGGAGCATTCCGGCGACCTCGCCTTCCCGTTCAAGCGCTGGCAGATCCAGAAAGTATGGCGCGGCGAACGCCCCCAAGAGGGACGCTTCCGTGAATTCGTACAGGCCGACATCGATGTGGTGGGCAACGGCACGCTTCCCGAGCATTACGAGGTGGAGCTGCCTCTGGTCATGGTGACCGCACTCGAGCAGCTGCGTGCCTTCGGCCTGCCCAAGGCGACCGTGCACGCCAACAACCGCAAGCTGTCCGAAGGCTTCTACCGTGGCCTGGGGCTGACCGACATCGAAGGCGTGCTGCGCGAAATCGACAAGCTTGACAAGATCGGCCCCGATGAGGTCGCCAAGCTGCTCGTCTCCGAATGCGGCGCAGACGCCGGCCAGGCGGCGGCATGCCTCGAACTGGCCGACATGACGGCGGCCAACGGCGACGAGCTGCGCAGCAAGTTCGACGCCCTGTGCGACGAACACCGCATCCCCAAGGACTGTGACGCCTACGCGCTCGCGTCCCAAGGCGTGGCGACACTCGCGATGATCGTGGACGAAGCCGCCGCAATCCGCCCCGGCGCCGTCATCGCCGACCTCAAGATCGCCCGCGGACTCGACTACTACACGGGTTCCGTGTACGAGACGTTCCTCGACGGCGCGTCCGCCCTGGGGTCCATCTGCTCGGGCGGCCGTTACGACAACCTCGCCTCCCACGGCAACCGCACGTACCCGGGCGTTGGCCTGTCCATCGGACTGTCCCGCCTCGTCTCGTACATGCTTCACACCGCGCACGCCACGGCGACGCGCGTGTCTCCCGCCGCCGTGCTCGTGGCGGTGTGGGATGAGGAACGCCGCGGTGAATCCAATCGCATCGCCGCAGCATTGCGCTCCCGTGGCATCGCCGCCGACGTTGCCCCCACCGCCGCCAAGCTTGGCAAGCAGATCAAATACGCCGACAAGCTGGGGATTCCCTACGTGTGGTTCCCCGAAGGCGCTGACGGCCAGGAGGGCGCGCCTGACGAAGTGAAGAACATCGTCACCGGCGAGCAGACCCCGGCGGACCGCGCTACATGGACGCCCGCCGACGGCTATGCGCTGCAGGGCGTGAAGCTCGGCGAAGACTGATAAGGGCGCGATTGCCCGGCGCGGCGCATGGCACGGACCGCACGGCATGCGACACGCGCGGCATGCGCTGCGCGGCATGGAACGCACCGTGACGCCCTCCCGCCGGCCAGTTCAACGGCATGGGGTAGGGTGGTGCGCGGTTGTTTTCGGGCCCCGCCTCGGGCGGAGCGCGTGGAATGCGGACAATACGGGGCATTCCGGCAAACATCACAATCCGGCACAAACGCCGGCGCGGCTCGACCGATCGCCGGCGGCAAAGGATGGAATAGAGGAACGATGAGCCATCAGACGGCTTACAGAACACATCATGTAAACGAGGTGACCGAGGACGTCGTCGGTCAGACCGTCACGATCAGCGGCTGGGTGGACCGTCGCCGTGACCACGGCGGCGTGGCATTCCTGGACGTGCGCGACGCATCCGGCCTCGTGCAGGTAGTCGTGTACGACGAGGAGGTCGCCCGTCCGCTGCGCAGCGAATACGTGGTGCAGGTGACCGGTGACGTGCGCCTGCGCCCCGAGGGCAACGAGAACTCGCACCTGGCCACTGGCAAGGTCGAGATCGTGGCCAGCAAGATCGACGTGCTCGCCAAGTCCGCGGCGCTGCCGTTCCAGGTCTCCACCGCGCTCGCGAACGAGACCGAGCAGCAGCTTCCCGGCGAGGAGACCCGCCTGAAGTACCGTTACCTCGACCTGCGTCGCCCGCAGATGCAGGCCAACCTCAAGCTGCGCAGCGACATGACGCGCGCTGCTCGCCACGCCCTTGAAGAGATGGACTTCACCGAGGTGGAGACGCCGACGTTCATCAAGTCCACGCCGGAAGGCGCCCGCGACTTCCTCGTGCCCGCGCGCCTCGTGCCGGGCTCCTGGTACGCGCTGCCGCAGTCCCCGCAGCTTCTCAAGCAGCTCCTCATGGTCTCCGGCGTCGAACGCTACTACCAGCTTGCCCGCTGCTATCGCGACGAGGACTTCCGCGCCGACCGCCAGCCTGAGTTCACGCAGCTCGACATGGAGATGAGCTTCGTCGACCAGGAGGACGTGATGGCGATGGCCGAGAAGGTCATCGCAGCCATCTGGAAGGTGCGCGGCTACGACGTGAAGCTCCCGATCCAGCGCATCAGCTGGAAGGACGCGATGGACAAGTACGGTTCCGACAAGCCCGACCTGCGTTTCGGCAACCAGCTCGTGGACCTCACCGAATACTTCAAGGACACGCCGTTCCGCGTGTTCCAGGCCCCGTACGTGGGCGCCGTGCTCTACAAGGGCGCCGCGGACCTGCCGCGCCGCCAATTCGACGCATGGCAGGAATGGGCACGCCAGCGTGGAGCCAAGGGCCTGGCATACGTGCAGTTCACCTCCGACGGCGTGCTCAAGGGCCCCGTCGCCAAGAACCTGTCGGATGCCGAGCGCGAAGGCCTCAAGGAGGCCGTGCACGCTGAGGATGGCGACGCGGTGTTCTTCGCCGCCGGCGCCAAGGAATCCTCCCAGCTGCTGCTGGGTGCCGCCCGCGTTGAGATCGCACGCCGCGAAGGCCTGCTCGACCCCCAGAAGTTCGCTTTCACATGGGTCGTGGACTTCCCGCTGTTCAAGCCCACCGACGACCCCGATGACGATGACGTGGCGGTGGGCCACTCCAAGTGGACCTCCATGCACCACCCCTTCACGATGCCGAGCAAGGACTGGATCGACACGTTCGACCAGGATCCGGAGCACGCGATGAGCGACTCCTACGACATCGTGTGCAACGGCGAGGAGATGGGCGGCGGCTCGGTGCGTATCCACCGCGACGACATCCAGGACCGTGTGCTCAAGGTGCTGGGCATCTCCAAGGAAGAGGCCGACGAGAAGTTCGGCTTCCTGCTCGAGGCCTTCAAGTATGGCGCGCCGCCGCACGCGGGCATCGCGCTCGGCTGGGACCGCACCGTGTCGCTGCTCGCCGGCACCGACACCATCCGCGACGTCATCGCCTTCCCGAAGGCTGGCGGCGGCCGCGACCCGCGGACCGGAGCCCCGGCTCCGATCTCGGACGAGCAGCGCGCCGAGACCGGCGTCGACTACGACCCTGATGAGGAAGACGAGGACTAGTCGGGGAGGATGCGGACTAGTCCGGTCCGCCCCCTGCGGCGCCGTGCCGTGGTTCCATTTTTCAAGGGTGTCCCATCATGCGATGCGTGGTGGGACACCCTTTTGCCTTTGCGCGCGGCTGGCTCTGGTCTTGGCTTTGGCTGGGCTGGTCTTTGCCTCGGCTGTGGGCTCGGCTGTATTGGGACTCTGGTTAAACTCTTTGTCCAACTCTCTTTGCCGAGTGGTGGTTCTCACCGCACCCAAATTTCAGGGTGCCTCACTGTGTACATCGCACAGTGAGGCGCCCTTTTGCATGCGTTGATGTGCGGTTGATCGGTGCAGTGTGCCCGACCTGTGCGTCGGGCCGGTACGGCGTGGTGGCGTACTAGACCTGAGCGGCGTGGCAGACTGATACGGCGTGACCTGAGCGTCGCGGTGGTGTGCCGCAGAGCGGGAGATGATCCCTCCGCCATTGGCAGGCCAACCGACGTCGAGGGTGCGCGGTTGTGCGCCTTCGGTGGGAGATGGCTTGTGTTGGGGTGGTGTTGGCGGCGCTGTTGGGGTGTTTTCGTTCCCGAGGGTGCGCGATCTTGCGCCCTCGGTGGGGATTGGATTGTATTGGGGTGGCTCTGGTGGTGCTATTGACTCCCGAGGGTGCAGTGGCGTGCACCTTGGGCATGGGTTGTGTGCCGTTGATGCTGGCTGGGTGGTGGTAATTCATGCCGAGGGTGCATTGGGTTGCACCTTGGGCATGGGTTGGTCTCCTCCAGGGCTGGCTGGGCTGTGGTAATTCGTGCCGAGGGCGCACGGTTGTGTGCCATCGGCTTAGGTTGGCGTGTGTTGGGGTGGTGTTGTGTGGGGTATTTGCTGTCGATGGTGCGGTGGCGTGCACCCTCGATGCAGATGGGCTGCCGTTGTGGTGTTGTGGTGAAGGCAAGTCATGCCGAGGGTGCACAGTTGTGCGCCTTGGGTGGGAGATGGCTTGTGCCGGAGTGGTGTTGTGCGGGGCATTTGCTGTCGAGGGGGCACGGTTGTGTGCCCTCGGCATGGGATGGTCTGAGTTGAGGTGATGTGGGTGGCGCTATTTGCTGTCGGGGTGAGCTGGTGTGCGCACTCGATGTGGGGTGTGCACCGCAGGGGCTGGCTGGATGGCGATAAGTCATGCCGAGGGTGCGCGGTCGCGCGCCCTGGGCGTGGGCGGGGATGGTGGTGAAGAAAACGGCTTGGCGTGGATCGCCCGTGGGAAGGGTGCGGCCGTACACTGGGAGTCATGAGTGACATGGACCAGATCGACGACGGCCGTTTCGCGGCTTTCGACAACGCGGCGAAACTCCGGTACGACGACGAGGACGGCGACGGATGGGTCACGCCGCCGGATGCGGCGACCGGCACCATCGTGAACTACCTGCCCGACGAAGGTGAGAGCCTGAGCGACGAGGAGATTTTCGAACGATTCTTCGACTGGGTGGCCGACACCAAACACATCGAGCCGTGGGAGCACCAGCAGGAAGCCGCCCTTGACCTGCTGGCGGGCGACCACGTCGTCGTCAACACGCCGACCGGCTCGGGCAAGTCCCTGATTGCGCTCGCCATGCATTTCCAGGCCATGTGCCAAGGCAAGACGTCGTATTACACCGCCCCCATCAAGGCGCTGGTCAACGAGAAGTTCTTTGACCTCATGGAGGTGTTCGGTGCGCGCAACGTCGGCATGGTCACCGGCGACTCAAGCATCAACCCGCACGCGCCCATCATCTGCTGCACGGCCGAGATCGTGGCGAACAAGGCGCTGCGTGACGGCGAGCACGCCGACATCGGCATGGTCGCCATGGATGAGTTCCATTATTACGGTGACCCGGAACGCGGCTGGGCATGGCAGGTGCCGCTCATCGCGCTGCCGCACACGCAGTTCCTGCTCATGAGCGCCACGCTGGGCGATGTGTCGCATCTGGCGCAGTCGCTCGAACGGCGCACCGGACGCGCCGTCGACGTCATCGCCGACGCGCCGCGCCCCGTGCCCCTGAGCTACGAATACGTGGACACGCCGCTCGTCGACACGGTGTCCGACGAGCTGTCGAAGGGACACGCGCCCATCTACATCGTTCACTTCTCGCAGGACGCCGCCCTCGAGACCGCCGAGAACCTCAGTGCCGCTGGCGTGACCACGCGCGAACAGCGCGACGCCATCAAAGAGGCCAT
>CAYVHC010000040.1:0-10355 GCA_964451025.1 uncultured Bifidobacteriaceae bacterium | reverse complement strand
TTGCATCGGTTTCCATCGATGGAACGGTCACCGGGGCCGATTGGTTTCGACGGTGGTCTGTTCGTCGCAGGGAAGCGCGCCGAGAACGCGGGGGTCCACTCGTTAACGTCCTCCCGCAAAGAATAAGTGCTAAATCTAATCGCACTGAGTTCGCTCTCGCTGCCTGAGCTTAGCGCCAGGAATTAACCAGCGAGCCGCGGCTCCGCCCACTCCTCCATGTCTTCGGGAGGATGCTGGACGTCGTTAAGAAGACTTGCTTTCGCCACTGGGCCGCAGTGTGACGAGGGGACTTTTACTGTGGATATGCTCGCCATCGGTTGTCCGCGACAATGATGGGGGCAGAAAAACTGCCGACTGGCCAGCGGACTACGCGCGTAGAAGACTGAGGGTACGGTCATCGGACCGGGGTTCAATCCCCCGCGGCTCCACCATCATCAGAGCCCCGCAGGCATCAGGTCTGCGGGGCTTTTTCGTTGCGATTGCTGGGGTTTCGGGTGTTACCCGACTACCCCCGATGTTTCCCGTTTTCCACCATGTTTTCGGAAAAATGTGGGCACGGTGTGGGCACGGGCACGGCCCCGTGGGCATAAGAAAAAAGCCCCCGGGGCACAAGGCTCCGGGGGGCTGGCATTGACTCGATCCGTCAAAGGTCGGACACTACTTGCCGGCGTGGGCGGCTAGCGCCGAGAGGATGGCGTCCGTGTCATGGTCGCGTCGCGCGAAAGTGCTCTCGCGGCTCAGCTGTTCGAAACGCACGACCCACGGCGCCTTGCTCGAGCTGTGGAACACCGGCAGGTCCTTGCCCGTATAGTGCTGGCTGATGGCGTTCAGCGCGTTCACACAGTCAAGCGCCGGCAGCGGGAGGACCCCCGTGCCGGGCGACCACAGGCAGCCCGTGCCCTTCTTGAAACCGGCGTGGTCGTCTTCGATCCAGATGATGCACCACATGAGTGGCTCCTTCCCCGCCGTCTCCTCGGCGGCGTCTTGTGATGTGGCGGCGGTGCCGTCGAGTTCCTTTTGGACGCTGTCGACGAACGCCGACCATGAATAGCCCCAGCGCTGGAAATACGGCATGGGGTCGGTGTGGTCGGAACCTCCGAACGTCGTGCTGAACCACTGGTGTGGGTGCATGCGGTCTATCCCCCACCCGTGGGCGCGGAGCCTTTCCGCGCACGCCTTGGCGGCGATCGCGATGCCGGCATCGAAATCCGCCCGCGTCGTGGCCTCGCAGATCTCGATGCCCTCGCACGTCGAGTTGCCGTTGCCGACCTGCCAGCACAGCCTGTCCCATGGGACCGTGTGGTAGCAGGCAGTCCAGTCCGAGACCATGTGCACGGCGTAATCCCACCCGCGGCTCCAGAGTGAGACGTGGTTGAGGGCGGTAGCACCGGGGTTGGCGGTGGAATGCACCGCGAGGTATTGCGGCGACAGTGGTCCGTGCCCCTGGTTGACGATTCTCTCGGTGATGACGCTCATGCCGTCGCCCCCGTGGATGCCGTTCCGGTGGGCAGGGTCTCACCTGTCATCGATGGAGTGACATCCGTGGACACTGGGGTCACGTCGTTCGACGCGTCCACGCCAGGCGTGGGCGCGGCCGCCTCGTCCTGCGTCTGCTCGCCAGACTTGATCTGGTCGAGCAGGCTCTGCGCCGCGACCGCCGCCTGGGTCCAGTTCTGGTTCTTCCAGCCGTTCCACACGCCCAGCAGCAGGGCGGCGACGAGCGTGACCGCCTGCCACGTCCTTTCCGGCACGAGTCCCGGGCATGGGTTAGATCCCTGCGCGGCGATCCACGCGAGCACGGTCAGCAGCATGGTCGCGGCCTGTGTGATGCCGGCCTGGATTCTGCTCTTGGTGATTGGTGTCATTGTCGTTCCTTCCCGGGCTTCACGCCCATGTGTGACAGCAGGTAGC
The DNA here is from genome assembly GCA_964451025.1 of uncultured Bifidobacteriaceae bacterium. GTDB lineage: Bacteria > Actinomycetota > Actinomycetes > Actinomycetales > Bifidobacteriaceae > Pseudoscardovia. Next base: position 8,444 of record CAYVHC010000040.1, on the reverse strand, counting down.
TTTCTGCGGCGTCTACCACCCAGCAGTCGCCCCCGAGCTTGCGCAGCTTCGCCAGTTCGTAGGCGATTTCCTGCGAGTGGTCTTCGCCGTCGTCGCGCATCAGGTGGAGGATGGTGTTCTTCACGGTGTCGCGTTGGAGTTCGTCGAGTGATTCCTGGATCGTGTCGATCCTGTCGCCGAGCTTGCGCAGGGGCGCGTCGTGCGGGAGGTCCTGCGGGTCGGCTGATTGGAGGAGCCATCTGGCGAGCCTGCCGCGGAGCGTGGGGCTGATGGTGAGCGATGCGACGATGATGCTGAGGATCCCGCCGAGGACGCTGAGCGTGCGGGCGATGTCGTCGATGTCATGGATGATCATGCTTCGGTCAGCGTGTAGGTGATCTTCATCGTCCTGTCGCTGGTCTTGGTGATGGGGTCGGCCAGGTTGTTGATCGTCCCCAGGTAGCGCTGGTCGACGCCGACCGCCAGGCTGACATTGGTTTGCGTGTCTTCTGCGAGGGCGGCGCACAGGTAGGGGCCGCACCTCCACGGGATGCAGGAGGAGTCATAGTACGAGTATCCGACGTTGGGTGCGTCCGCGTTCCAAGCCTGTCGGAACGAACTCTCGACATTTTTGCCGCTGTAGGCTCTCTTCCATTGTGTCCCGCGCAGCCGGGCGCATGTCACGCCGTTGTCGGTCCAGAGGATGGGCGGCGTACCTGGGATGCCCGCGTCAAGCTTCCACTGTCCCTCATTGCTTGCGAACCAACCCTTGCCGATTTCGTCGGGTAGTGGGATCTCGACCGGGTGGCTGGGGTCGTCGAGCGGTATCTTCCAGAACCGGTCGCATCCCCAGCCCATGGCGATGAGGCTGCCGTCGCTGACGCATCCGCCGCATGGCCTGTCCACACTCCAATAGCTGTTTGACTTGGATTTCACTGGTGCCTGCAGCTGCACTGGGCTCGTGATCGTCTCCACGGTGACGTTCCCTGACGTGGTGACCGTCGCGTGTGTGATGGTCGCGTCGCCAGTCTCGTTGCCCGCCCACTTGTACATGTGGAGGAGGCTGCCAGCCCAGTTCGCGCCCACGTATTGGATGTTCGTCGGCTCGTTGTATTGTGAGCCGTCTTTCTGTCTGTAGGCGCCCCAGTCGCCGGGGACCGTGGCCGTGACGTCAGCGGCCTTGGCCCCGAGCGAGCAGGGGACCTCAGTCAGTCCGAAACTCCCTGGCGTCCATTCGATCGTGCCGATTGTGATTGTCAGCGAATCCTCTGGCGTTCCCGACCAATAGCTTTTCGTGAACTGTATGCCGGAGCTGGTGGCGGTGACCGCATGCACTCCCGTCTCGTCGCACATCATCCGTCCCGCCAGCGAACAATACGCGGACTGTGTCATCGTGTCGGACGGCATGCCATACGACGTGCCGCCATAGTAGACGAGCGGCCGCACGGTGCCCGCCGACGAATTGCTGCCGTAAAGCGCGTTGCCATACCATTGGCGTCCTGCCCGGCGGCTGGTGAGGCTGATGCTTTTGATCTCCCCGTTCCCACGGTCGGTCGGCCAGTCGTACACCCAGCGCCAGCCTTTCGCGATGGGCCCGGATTCCGTGACGTTGTAGGTGCCGCGCATCGGATCGTTCACGCCATTCATGTCGTCCGAATACATGCTCGCGTATCCGCGGATGGGATTGTCCGCGCCAGGCCAGTATGCGGCCGCGTCCTCCGTGTTGGTGTCGCCGAAGAGGACGATGCCACCGTAGGCGTATTGGGCGAGCGGTGTGAGCCCGCCGCACGCATTGCTGAGCGTAGCCGAAGCGAAGTCGCGTGCCGCGAAGGGGTTCAGGCGCATCATGTCCTTGATCACGTCAGTGACGAGGTTGTCCTCCTCCCGCCGGTCGGTGACCCGGCCCGTCGCGGGGTCGGTGAGCGTGATGACAGTGTGCCCGTGCATCATGATTGTCCTCCTGTCGATGTTGAGAGCCGGTAGGTGACATTGACGCTCTTCAGCGTCGTGCCTGCCTGGATCGTGACGCGCAGCATGACGCCGTTTTGCGGCGTGTACCATGCGGCGTATTGGGCTTGGTCGAGGGCGGCCAGGCGGCTGCCTGTCATGGTCGCGTCGACGGTCCACGTGCCGTGGTCGTCGGCGGCGCCCCATGTCGTGCCGCCGTCCCAGCTGAGCTGGTAGGCGGCGGTGTCCGGCGCGTCGACCGGCGTGATGCCGGTGATGCCGGTGATGGTCTGGTCGGTGCCCATGAGCCAGCTGGTCAATGTCGCCTGCTTAGTCGCATTGAAGATGCCGCCGACCCACGCGCCGGTTGTCGCATCCCACGATTCCATCGCCTGATGGACGGCGTCGAGTGATTCGACGCCTGGATGCAATGACTGCATGCCCTCGGTGGCGACCGGGAGTGTCGCGACATTGGTGAGGCTGATGCGGCTGACGGTCTCCGCGAGGCCTTCACTCGTCGGCACGATGAGTGAAGGCGAGGGAGTGTCGGAGGATTGCCGCGGCAGTGGCGTGTCGATCCCCGTGCCGATGCGACTGGGGAATGTCTCGTCGATGTCGATGCGTCCGTTCCAGCCTGCGATACCGGCGAGGCCTTTGCCTTCGAGCAGGCCCATGAGCCAGCCGCTTTGGATCGTGCACGTGCCGCCCGCCGCCTGCATGTACAGGTCGATGCGGTGGGTGATGTTCGCGGTGGCTTTCGGCGCGAGGTACAAATGCAGGACATGCCTGCCAGGGACGGCATAGGTCTCGACCGGCTGGAAGTCGTATTCGGCGCCGTCGAGGGTCCACGTGCAGGTGAGGACCGTCGTGGGAGCCGTCGTCGTGCCGTCGTCCGCCGGGGTGGGGAGGGTGACGTCGAGGAGCGTCTGCGCGTGCACGTCGACGATGGTGTCCCTTTCCTTGACGGCGAAAGTGACGCTCGAGACCAATGTCCGGTCGCTGCCGACGGTGATGGTCTTCTCGACGCCGAACGGCGTCGAATTCCACTCGTCGGCTTTCGTCTGCCCGAGCAGGCCTTCGACGTTCTTGTCGGTCTTGCTCCGGGCGGTGGCGAGCGCCGGGTCAGCGCCATAGCCGCTGTAGGTGGTGCCTTTCCCCGCCTGGTATTCGATGCGTTGGACGAGCATGCGGACGCTGCCGGACGTGCCGGCGTACCCGCCGGTGAGGGCGAGCATGTCCCCCAGCGTGTGGACGGGCGGTTCCATGAGGGTGATGCTGCCCGGCGTGCTCGCGGGGATCGCGTCGACGATCCTGAGGAGCCTGTCGTGGCGGACGTTCTTGCCGAGGTCCTGCAGGAGCGGGTTCTGGCCGAGGTTCTGTGTCAGCCCGGTGTCGGTCTTGGGGTCGCGCGTGTGGTATTCCGTCAGGCCGTCGGATGCAATGGTGAGGGTGATGCCCGTGTACACGCTCTCATACGCTTCGAGGGTCGTGTCCTGCGTCCTGTGGTCGTCGGGGATCGTCCTGCATGGCGTGCCGGCGTATCGGGCGACCATGATGCTGCCGTCCGCGGCCGCGTAGGCGAAGCCCGCGACGATCTGGCAGACCCATTGGACGAGGTCGCGCCAGGTCTTGACGTTCGTCGTCTTGTCGCCGAGCGTGTAGACGCCGAGCCCGTTGGGCATGCCTTGGACCGTCGCCTCGTCGACGCCGAGCCTGACACCGCATGCCTGGCATGCGCGGGAAAGCCAGGCGTAGGGTTCGCCTTCCTTGGCTGTCCCGGTGAAACTCGTGTCGAGCTTGCTCATCGCGTCGTAGCAGGTGAGCTCAACGCCGGTGCGGCTCCATGAGGCGGAGCTGACGGTCCACACGCCCAGCTGGATGTCTTGCATGCCGGTCGGCGTGGCGACGCCGGCTGTGAGCGTGACGGTCGCATCCTTGAGGAGCGTCCGGTCGAAGTCCGGGTGGAGGATCGTGGTCTTCATCTCGCCGATCCAGGCGCCGCCGATGTGGACTTCGCCGGTCTCTCCGCATTGCATGCTGATGGTGGTGCTGCCTGCGAGCAGGCTGGATGCCGGCAGGTCCCGCGTGGTGCCATCCGCGAGTGTGATCATGCCGGAGATGGTCTGCGTGGATTCGGGTCGGCTGAGCGCGTCAAGCACCCCATCGGGCAGTGAGAGCATCAGTCCATCTCCTTGGTCGGGTCTCAGAATTCGGTGAATTCGAGCGTCGTCTTCCACAGGGCGTCCGCGGCGTCGGGTCCGTGCGGAGCAGCCTCCAACGATGGGCTGAAAGACCCGACGTACACGCTGAGCGTGGTCTCCCCCGTGTCCGGCAGCCACATGGTGAGCGTCAGCGGACTGCTAGCGGTCAGTGCGGCGAGCGTCTGGGTCTGCGCGGCCGGCATGGTCCATGTGGCGGTGATCTTGTGGACGCGACGGCGGGTCACCTTCCGTAGGGTTGTGCCGGCCTCGCTGGTCTGCGTGCTGGCCACGTCCTCCGCGGTGACTTGGAGACTGCCAGCGTCGGGCAGTTTCGGCACTTGTGTGCCGTTGATCTGGAAAGTGACGCTCATAATGTGTCCCTCCTGTCAGCCGCGTCGGTAGTCTGCGCGGCGTGCAGCCGTGACCACCATCTCGTCGAGCTTGCTGCCGCCCACATAGACGGGGATGATGATGTCCCCCTGCTGTTGGGCGACCCCCATGCCTTGCAGACCTGTTCCTGCGAGCGCCTGCACCCCTGTGCCTGCGAACGCCGGTGACGGCGCCCACATGCCACCCGTCGGGCGGAGCCCGCCCATCGTGTCCATCGCCTGCTGGACGGGCGACAGGTTGCGGGTGATGCCGGCAGCCATGCCGGCCGGGATCCACCGGCCGACCTGGTCACGGAACACTCGTGACGGGCTGTTGATGCCGAGCACGCCCTTGGCCCATCCGACGACGTTGTGCCCGAGCCCCTCGATCTTGTCCTTGACGGCTCCCGCCATGCCGGTGATGCCGTTTATCAGGCCCTGGATTACCTGCCTGCCTGCCTGCGACAGCCATGATCCCGCGTCGGAAAAGACGCCGGTGATCCTGTCCTTGATGCCGCTGACTGTGCTGCCGATGGCATTTGCGGCGGATGAGACGGCTCCCGTCATGCCGTTCCACGCGTTGCGGAAGACGTTGCCGATCGCGTTCCACGCGGCGTCCCAAGCGCGGGAGATGGCGTTGCAAGCTGACGAGATCGCGTTGCCTATGGTGTTGAGGATCGGTTGGAGAAACCCAACTATCGCGTTCCACACGGTGCGGACTACGTTGCTGATCGCGTTCCACGCCGTGTACCACGCGGAGTAGATGGCGTTGCAAGCTGACACGATCGCGTTCCACACGGTGTTGAGGATTGTTTGGAGGAACCCCACTATCGCGTTCCACACGGTGCGGACTACGTTGCTGACGGCGTTCCACGCCGTGTACCACGCGGAGTAGATGGCGTTGCAAGCTGACGAGATGGCGTTGCCGATGGTGTTGAGGATTGGTTGGAGGAACCCCACGATCGCGTTCCACACGGTGACCGTCACATTGCGGACTGCGTTCCACGCGGTGACGAAGACAGCGGCGATCACGATGCCGATGTCGTAGAAGGCGTGGCCGATGGTGGTGAGGATTGGTTGGAGAAACCCTGTCCAGATGGCGTTCCACGCTTCGGTCGTCGCGTTGCGGACTGCGTTCCACGCGCCGGAGATGGCGTTGCCGATGCCCGTGAAGACCGTGGACGCGGTCTGCTTGATGGAATCCCATGTGGTGGTGAGCCATGTGGTGAACGACTGCCAGGTGTTACGGACTGCGTCACACGCGGAAGATATGGCGTTGCCGATGCCCGTGAAGACGGCGGACGCGGTCTGCTTGATGGAATCCCATGTGGTGGTGAGCCATGTGGTGAACGACTGCCAGGCCTGACGTCCCAGGTCGGTCTGCGTGAAGAACCAGATGAGACCGGCGGTGAGTGCGGCGAGGGCGATGACGACGAGCATGATCGGGTTCATGCTCAGCACGAGGTTGAACGCCGCCTGGATTCCTTTGCCGATGGCGACGACGCCGTTCAATGCGAGCTGGGCTGCCTTGACGATGTTGAGGTTGCTCGCCCAGGCTGTGAGGGCCGGGATCATGCCGCCGGCGGCGGTCACGGCGTTCGAGATGCTGCCGACGGCCATGAGCGTGCGCAGCGTGCCCCATGCCGTGGCGACGCCGATGACGGCGGTCTTGACCTGGTCGCCGTGCTGGGACAGCCAGTCGAACGCCGGGCCGACCTTGTCCGTGACCGTGCCGACGAGGTCGCTCATGCTGTTCATGAGCTGGGTGATGGCTGGCTTGGCCTTGTCGATGACGGTGGAGCCGAATTTGGTGACCGCCGCCTCGAGGTTGCCGGACGCGCCTTCGATCGTGGATGCGCTTTGGGCGGCCTGGACGGCGGTGTCGCTCATGCCGAGCTGCATGAGCGCCTGGTTGAATTCGTCCGCGGTGATCTGCCCCTTGGCCATCGCGTCGCGGAAGTCGCCGGTGTAGGCGCCGTTCGCCTTCATGGCCTCCTGAAGTTTGCCGGAGGCGCCGGGGATCGCGTCGGCGATCTGGTTCCAGTTCTCGGTGGTCAGCTTGCCGGCGCCTGCCGTCTGGGTAAGGGCCATGGCGACGCTCGCGAACGCGTCGGCGCCGCCGCCGGCGACGGCTGTCAGGTTGCCCGCGGCCTCGGCCAGCTTCTCATAGTTCGGCACTCCGTTCGCCGCCAGCTGGGCTGTCGTGTTGCGGATGTCGTTGAGGTTGAAGACGGTCTTGTCCGCGTACTCCTGGGTGGACGCGGTCAGGTTTTTGATGGTGGAGTCGTCCACGCCGGCGAAGCTCAGCGTGCTCGCGAACTTCTGCGCGCTGTCGGATGCCTCTATCATCTCGCCGGACAGGTTCTGCACGTATCCGATGGCGGTCTGGGTGGCTGTCTGGAAGATGCCGGCGATCGCACCGGATTTCAGCGAGCCGAGTCCGCTTTGGGCGCCTTCGGCGTATGCCGCGCCGGCTTTCGTGCCCGCCGGCATGGTGTCCACGTTGCCGAACGCATCGTTGATGCTCTTGCCGACGCCTTTCATGCTCGGCACGATCGCAACGTAGGCTGTCGCGAGGTTGATGGCCATCACATGGCTCCTTCCGGCTTGTGGTCGATGGTGCTGTCCGTGGTGCGTGGCATGGCGAGCAGCCTATCGAGCTGCCCGCGTGTCATGCCTGGCGCCTTGCCGCCGCCTGGCTTCCGGTCTCCGGGGCGTGGGATGTGGCGGTTCCATTTCGCTCCGCGGTGTTGAGCCTCCTCGGTCTGCGCCCATGCGAGGAAGTCAACGCTGTCGGCGATCTGCGCGAGCAGCCACCTGTCCCCTGTCCATGCCGCACGCTCGTCGATGACGCCCCACACGCACGCCTGTTCGGGAAGGTTCGCGGCGAGGTCGGCTGCACGCCGGACGCGGATCGTGCGGCCGACCTGGTCGAGGTCGAGCCCGTAGAAGCGTTGCATGTCCGCGCGGAGCCTGTCGGGCGCGCGGCGGAGCATCACGGCGAGCTTCAGGAGTTTGGGACTGCCTGCTCCATGACCTGCGACAGGAACTGGCCGACCTTTTCGACCGGGATGCGCCCGGTCTCGTGGTCGGTGAGCGCCGTTTTCATCTGCCGGTAGCCGTCCGGGCCGAGGATCTTTCTCAGCAACGGGATGACGGCGAGCGCCCCGCGGCCGCTCGTGTCCCCATCGGTGGCCGCCTGGATGTCGGAAAGCGCCTCGAGCACGTCAAGGTCGTCGAAGACGGCGGGATCGATGGTCAGTGTCGCGCCCATGACGGTGACGGTGACGGGATGGTCCTTCGGGACGGTGGTTTCATTCGTTTGCTCGCTCATGTGTCACTTCCCGCTTCCGGTCGTCGTGGTCGTGGTCGTGGCGCTTTTCGCCGGTGTCGTGATCCATTCGCGGCTGGTGGCGCCGTCGATCTTGTCGCTGGCGTTCGCGGCGAGGGTCACGGCGTAGCCGATCGGGTCGCCGGAAGAGTAGGTGATCTTGTCCACGTCGCTCAGGCTGGCCTCGGGAATGAGGATGCGCTTGATCTTGCCGTTTGTCATCGGTACCTCGATGACGACTGGCAGTGATTCGCCGGTGGGCATTGCGTGGTCGACGGTGATGGCGCCGTCCGTGCCGGTCTTGACATTGCCTGCGCCGTATCGGAGCGCCAAGGCGGCGGCGTTTGTCTCGTCCATGGTGAACGCGTAGGTCTCGCTGTAGTTGCTGATGACGGTGAGGACGGTCGTGCCGCCCATCTCGGTCACGTCGGTCGTCTTGATGTCGGTGTCGTTCTCGATGCCGTCATCGGAAATGTAACCGACGTTCACGAACGTCGTGTCGAGTGCGGTGGTGCCGTCGGTGGGGAGCTTGCTGTTGGTGGTGCCGACGAAGACGACGCCGGTGACCTTGGTCTTGGACAGGGCGATGTTCGCCTTGCTGCTGTTAGCCATTTGTCC
>CAYVHC010000039.1:0-10455 GCA_964451025.1 uncultured Bifidobacteriaceae bacterium | reverse complement strand
AAGGACGCGCGGGGATCTGCCGAGTAGACGTTTCAGATTCCGAGCATCAATTCAAACCGCCACGTTCGTGGCGGCTTTTCTGTTGCCCGCGGTACCGTCGCGGGCTTTAGCATTTGTGAGGGCGTGCATGGCGCAGGGCGAGTCGTACGAGCAGTTCGTGGGCAAGTTCAAGCCGAAGAAAACGACGGACAACTGTTACACGCCGCCGGAGGTGATGGAGGTCGTGTGAACGACTATGTCGCGGACCGTTGCCAGCCATCCACGGAAGCGTCAGGGCGGGGATCCTCGACGATGAAAACGACACGGGAAGCGATGAGCAGTGTCACAATGTTCAACGCGTTCATTCCGATTTGTTCATGTCTCGGCTTGCTTTCGAACCATCCATAAATGGCGGCATGAGAATTCGAAACCGCGACACGCCCGGCAGGACAATCCCTGCACCCGATTCCCGGACACACATTTTAGCCAATAACCCCAAACCCTCTACCAACGCTGAGTGCACCATAAAAGTCGGCACAACCCTCCACCGACACTCACGATCCACCCAGCAGTTGGGGGATAATTATTATTGCGAAGGATATGGCGAGTAAGAATGAGTCGGCCAAGCGATAAATACTTTAGTTGGCGTTGTATCCGAATTTCCTACTTTGTAGGGCTTCTTTCCACCAAGATTCCCTTGCAATTATATCCTCTTTGGAAACATCATCAGTGAAGGTTTCGAGGATGGAGTATTGGAAATTGTCTTGAATATACGGGAGCCCCTTTTCGTTTACTAGCTCCCATAGCTTTTTGTTCGGATATTTGCCGTTTTCGACTTCGTCTTTATCGTAGCCGCTCTTTATGTAAATTTCCCAGCGCCCCAGAATACCATTTGCTCCATATGCTGAGCCGACATAGAGCTTTCCGGTATTTTTATCTGTAATTAGGTAAATGCCTTTGCGACAGCGTAAGGCCGTGCGCCATTCTGAGGATTCAGATTCAAGTTTTTTCTTTAATTCGCGGTAACCTACGGATACGTTCTTATATCCAGGGAAGGTTGTATCGTTCAGGGTCTTGTCTGAGTTCCAAACTTCGATAACTTCAAGATCATCGATGATAGTCTTCGCTAAATAAATGCCATTCTGAGACTTCTTATGAAATCTTACAACCAATCTGAAGTTGTACTTCTTGGTCAAATACTCAGCTGTCGCTGGTTGAGATTGGCCATTGTCTTTTATGACTTTGACAATTCCGGTCATTAGCCAATAATCGTCGCGGATTCGAATGAAACCTATTGCGATAACTCCATCTTTGAAAAAGATTTTTTCTCGTTATGTACAAGAGCAGTAAGGTTAATCTCATCTTGTTTGGATGGATCTTCGGCGTCGGCGTTCGGGTTGAAACCAATATCACTCTTGGGCACCATGAAACGGATTTTTGTTCTGTCAATTTCTTCCCTCGTTAATTGGAGTAGATCGTTTAATCTGATAGTTTCCATGTTTGATTACTCCTTTGTAACCCTGACGCCATTTAATACTTGGTATCAATGCAGGCGTACATGAGCAATGACACCGCGGAGAAGCGTTCTCCCAATGACTCATATATTGTATATCATTCTACTTTTCGGAAACTCCCAGCTCTTACGGATAGAGACATTATTGTCATGTAAGATACGTCTGACGGTGTCGGCGCTCACTCCAAGCACTTCCCCCTATTTCCTACGGTTTATACCATTCTGAGTACATCTGCATAATCATCTCGGCGAGGACTTTCTTCTTGGCGCATTGATTCGTGGCTTCAATTCCGTTGTCTTTTAAAACTCTGCTAATAGTCGCTCTATGTCACCCCAGCCGATGCCGGTGCCGGCGCAGCATGTCGCGGATGCGTGCGTTCCATGACTCAATGAGGTTGTTCGTCGGCGGGATCGGCGTCCGAGACGCGCGACAGGGCGACGGCAGCGCCGGCCACACACGCCGATTGTGACACGCGGCGTACTACTATCGGCACCATGGCCAAAAAGAAAACGAAGAAAGGCGGCGCATCCACGCCTGCAACCGTGCAACTCGACGAGGCTGGGGTGCCGTTCACTCTGTATGAATACCATCATTCGGGCGACCACATGGACGAAGGCTATGGCAAGGAGGCCGCCGAGCAACTGGGCAAGGATGAGCGCCAGGTGTGCAAAACGCTGCTGGTGAGCACTGAGCACGGCCTCGTGACAGGCGTGGTGCCGGTGAACGGGCACATGAGCATGAAAGGCATCGCCCAGGCCGTGGGCGAAAAGAAAGCTGAGATGGCTGAGCCGAAGGATGCCATGCGCGAGACAGGCTATGTGGTGGGCGGAATATCCCCGCTGGGGCAGCGCACCAAGCACCGCACGGTCATTGACGAAAGCGTGATGGCCTTTGACGAAGTACTTGTTTCCGGTGGCAAACGCGGGCTGAGCCTTGGCGTCAACCCCCACGATCTGGTAAAAGTGCTGGACGCCGTGGTCGCGCCCATCGCCACCGACAAGAAGTCATACTGACCTCAAGTCTGCCTTGAAGATACGGATTACGCGCTGCATCACGCAGTGCCTTACATAAGGCAGCGCGGTAAGACCATGGTAAGGCAGTATGCGGCACAAACACGGGAGCCCGCCGTGCATCAATCGCCTCATGTGAGGTGGTCGATGCACGGCGGGCTCCCGATAACTAGCCGTATTAGGGCAGCCGTGACATCACAGCGATATCAGGCGTTCGGCCTCTTGCCGTGATTGGCAGCCTTCTTACGACGGTCACGACGCATACGTCCGCGCTTTCCCATGATGACTCCTTTAGGTTTAAACGTTTAAGCCTTAGGGATTATCGCACACACCGACGACGAACCGCAACCGGCAGACGACACAACCGGCAAGAATGAACAAACGCCGCCCCGGGACGCCACGGAAACGAGCACCGCCTGGCGTCACCGCATGCCCGCGACGTGCGGGCCCTCGTCGTCGCATCACCCTCGCCATCGCACCGCCTGTGTCATCGCAGCCTCAGCGCGTACCATGGTCATGTGAGCTCTTTCAAGACAACTGCAACACCACAATCGCCGCAACCGCACCACCTGCCGCAATCCCCACGCACCATCGTGCTCGCCAACCCGCGCGGATTCTGCGCTGGCGTGGATCGCGCGATCCTCACGGTGCAGCGTCTTCTCGAACAACAGTCCCGCCGCTTGCAGACAGACAGACAAACATCCGATGCTGCGCTTCCTCTCGTCTATGTGCGCCGCCAGATCGTGCACAACACACATGTGGTCGCCGACCTGGCAGCCCAAGGCGCCCGCTTCGTGGAGGAGCTTGACGAAATCCCCGACGAGGCAGCGGCAGCGCAGATTCCCGTCGTGTTCTCCGCGCACGGCGTGTCGCCACAGGTCAAGGAGGAGGCGGACCGACGTGGACTGCGCATCATCGACGCCACATGCCCCCTTGTCGCGAAGGTGCACCGCGAGGTGCAGCGCTATGCGAAAAAGGGGTATGAAATCGTCTACATCGGTCACCGCGGGCATGACGAGGCCGTCGGAGTCGTCGGCGAATGCCCCGAGCATGTGCATCTGATCGAGCATGCCGAAGACGTGGAATCCCTTGACCTGCCTGCTGGGAAGCCCATCGCCTACCTGTCGCAAACCACGCTGTCGCTCGACGAGACGGCGGACATCATCACCGCCCTCAAGCACCGCTTCCCTGACATCAGCGAGCCACCCAGCTCCGACATCTGCTATGCGACGCACAACAGGCAGCATGCCGTCAAGCTGGCGGCCGATGAGGCGGATGCGATGATCATTGTGGGATCGGCGAATTCCTCGAACTCAGTGCGTCTGGTGGAGGTGGCGGCACAGGCGCTGGCGGCGCATGGACGCCCCGCAGGCGCCGCCCATCGCGTCGATGATGCGGGCCAGCTGGACCCTGCATGGTTCGAGGGGGTGACGACGGTCGGCGTGTCGTCCGGCGCGTCCGTGCCGGAGGCACTGGTGCAAGGTGTGATCAAGGCACTGCAATCCTATGGATTCGACACATGCCGCACCGTGCAGACGATGGAAGAGAACATGCATTTCGTGCTCCCCGCCGCGCTCGGCCGCGACCATCAGGACGCATGAACGCAGGTCATCCCGCTCCCCTTGCGTCGCGCGCGCATTGTCGTCCAAGCTTCGCACAATGGTGGGCATGACTTCCCCCATCTGTGACGCGCTGAAGGCGTTGGAACCCCAAGCTCTCGACACACCGCTGCGCGACTCCCTGCTGCTGGGCTTCGACACCGAGACTACAGGCCTTGCAGCGGGTCGAGATGCCATCGTGTCAGCTTCGCTGGTGCTTCGTGACCCCTCGGCGGGGATTGACGGCGATGTGCATGATGAATGGCTGATCAACCCGCACCGTCCCATCAGCGCGGGGGCGAGCGCCGTCAATGGCTTCACGAATGAATTCGTGGCGGAGCATGGCGCCGAACCCGCCCCTGCGCTTGATGGAATCGCCGCGATCATTGCGGCGGCGCAATGCCTGCACATTCCGCTGGTGGCATATAACGCGCCGTTCGACGTGGACATGCTGGGCGGGGACCTCATCCGGTGGAATCTCCAGTCCATCGACCAGCGCATAACGATGGAAGGCGATTCCCCGCAGCTGCTGGTCATTGACCCTCTGGTAATCGACCGCAAGGTATCGCATCGCCCCGGTCGCAGGACCCTCACCCTCACCAGCGAATATTACGGCGTGTATCCGCACGGGTTGTTCCACGACGCGACGACGGACACCGTTGCCGTCCTTGATCTGATCAGCCCCATGGCCACGTTGTATCCGCAGGTAGGTGCGCTGACGCTGGACGAACTCATGCCGTGGCAGCACAAGGCGTTCGACTCATGGCTGCAGGGCTACAATTCCTGGGCGAAGGAACACGGACGCCGTCCGCGCCACGACACATGGTTCGCCGCCTGATGCAACATCCGCACTCGGCTTGCGCATGCCGCGCGGATTGACAACACTTTGATTAGAGACATTGGAACCACGACACGATTGATCGGAGCCATAGCATGATCGACATCACGAAAACCTCCTATGCCCAGATGGAGGATGAGGCGCGCAAGGCCGGCGTCAACCTGCCCATCGAGCAAACGGAAGTGTGGGCGCGCTATCAAGAGACGATCGACGGAAGAATGCCCATCGGTGCATTCATCATCCGCCGCGATGGCGACCCCATCGCGTTCATTTCACTGATGGACTTCGCCACGCATGGCTTCCACTTCGCACGTTCTGCACACGGCCCCGCGTATGTGACACCTCCCAGCGACAGCGAAGAGGAGGAGGTCATCGCCGCATTGGCTGATTATGTGCACCACAACTTCCGTGCGGCAAAGTTCCTGCGCTGTGCCATCGCCCATGAGATTCCCCAGGCGAACGTCGTGCTGTCCACCGTCCCGTATGATTCAACGGTGGTGATTGACCTCACTGGCGGCGACGATGCGATCTTGAGCCGCATGAAGCGCCGCGGCAGGCGCGACGTGCGCAAGTCGCTGCGTGAATGCCCCGCCACGTGCCTCGACGAGACGGAATCCGCCATGAAATCGTTCGCCGAATATTACGACGTGATGCGTGAGACCGGGGAACGTGACGGTTTCAACCCTGCGCCGATGAGCGATTACGAAGACATGATTCGCATCCTGGGACCGGAGCATTGCCGTGTGTTCGCCGCACGCTTAGGCGAGAAGGTGGAGGCATGGTCGATCGTGACCGCCAACGGCGACACCTGCGTGCGTTATTACGGCGCCATGCGCAATGGCGCGATGCGCATGCATGTGACTGACAAACTGCTGTATTCCGAGGCATGCGAGCTGGGCCGCCAAGGATTCGCCAAGTATGACCTGATGGGCATCGGCTCCGATTTCGCCCCCAGCCTGCTGGGTTTGAATGAATTCAAGACGAAGTTCACCGAAGAAATCACCCATGTGGCGCCTGAACGCGATGTGCCGTTGCACAAGGGGTATTACGCGTTGCTTCGTCTCGCCAAGAAGATCAAGGGCAGCAAAACTGAGAAGGAAGCCTTGAAGAAGAACGAGGAGAAGGCCAAGCACAACGCCAAGCCGCAAGACAATGCCAAGCCGCAAGACACGGCAACGCAGCAGGCCAATGCAAACGCCAAACCGCAAGGCACGGCTGATGCCAATACCCACGGCGAGGAATCCCAGACCAAGTAGCAAACAAGGAGTCTTTCATGAACACCGCACCACATCTGAGCCTGAGGCACGCCATTGAAGTGCTGCGTTCCGCGCACCTGCTGCACGAGGTCATCGTGCCGGATCGCACGGCGGAGCAGACCGAGGACATCGAAGGCCGAGTGATGGACAGCGCGGACCTGTGGACGTGCGATCCCGTAGCCGTGCCGGACGTGGAGTTCAGTTCCATCACATATGATTCGCGCCGCATCACGCGCGACGGCCTGCTGTTTTGCAAAGGCGGGTTCCGCCCCGAGTACCTTGCGGGCGCCGACGAGGCAGGGCTCGCCGCCTACGTGTCCACCACGCCGTATACCACGCGCACGCAGGCGATCGGTCTGATCGTCTCGGATGACAAGGAGGCGATGGCTCTTCTGGCGGCGGACTATTACGGCCGCCCGCAGGATGCCCTCACCGTCATTGGCATCACCGGCACGAAGGGCAAGACGACGACCGCTTACTTCACGCAGGCGATCCTCAATGCCGCCACCGGCACGAAATGCGCGCTGTTCTCGTCCGTCGACAATTGCACGGACGGCCACACGTATGTGGAATCCGACCTGACGACGCCGGAGTCCCTCGACTTGTTCCGCATGATGAGACAAGCTGTGGACGCCGGCATGGAATACCTTGTCATGGAGGTTTCCAGCCAGGCATACAAGGTCAAGCGTGTGTTCGGTCTGACCTTCGACGTGGCGGCGTTCCTCAACATCTCCCCCGATCACGTCAGTCCCATCGAACATCCCACGTTCGAGGACTATTTCTGGTGCAAGCGTCAGATTGTGCGCAACGCAAGGCGCCTTGTGCTGGGCGCTGATATGATCCACGGCGATGTGGTGGCACAGGATGCGGCGGCGTGCGGGGTGCCGTGCACCACGTTCGCCGTCGCCGCTGGCGCTGCCGCAGCGCATACGCCGCACGCGGATGTGACGCTGACGCTGACGCATCCGGGCTTGCCTGAATTCGACTACATAACGGCCGACACTGACGATGCCCCGGCTTCCACGCATTTCAATCTGAGCATGCCGGGCGATTTCAACGTTGCCAATGCCGCTGCCACCATCGCCATTGTCGAAGCTGCCGGAATCGCAAAGGATTCCCCTGCCCTCACAGCGATGGAAGACGTGCGCATCTCCGGCCGCATGGAGCTCTTCCAGGATTCGACGGACCCCAATGTGATCGCGTATGTGGATTATGCGCATAATTTCGCCAGCGCGACCGCGCTTCTCGACTTCATCTATGAGCGTTACGGTTCGCGCAACCCACGCATCACGCTTGTCACCGGTTCGGCGGGCAACAAGGCCGCCGACCGCCGTCGCGGCATCATCGCCGCAGTGCAAGATCGCATCGCACGCCTGGTGCTCACCAGCGAAGACACCGACACCGAATCCATGCGAGCCATCATGGATGACATGGATTCACGGGTGACGAACACTCATCTCATCCACGACGAAATTGAGGACCGTACTAGTGCTATTGAGTCCGCCATCGCGGGCGCCCGCGCGGACGCCAAGACGAACGGCAGGCTCAACGTGATTCTGGCGATTGGCAAGGGTCGTGAGAAGTGGATCAAATACCACAACAAGCATGTGCCTTATGAAAGCGACACCGGCGTCATCGCTCGCGTGTTCGCACAGTGACCGACCGGGGCACTTTATACATAGCTGCGTGAGTGGCTGAAGTGCCCCATGACTGTGTGACTTTCCATGCCCCCGCACCGCTTGGCCGATGTGGGGGCATGATCATACGTGGTCACGTGTGGTCACGCGTGTGCTGAAGAGACCGCGCCGGATTCCAATCCGCCGGGCTTCGTATGGTCGAGTTTGCTCGACACGACGGCGGTCACGCCATCGGCGCGCATCGTAACGCCATACAGCGCGTCGGCGATGCTCATCGTGCGCTGCTGGTGCGTGATGATGATGAGCTGCGCGTGAGACCTCAAATCATCGATGGCATGAAGCAGGCGGGTGAGGTTCACGTCATCGAGCGCAGCCTCCACCTCGTCCATGATGTAGAACGGGCTGGGCCGGGCAGTGAAGATGGCGAACAGCAGCGCGAGCACCGTCAGCGATCGCTCCCCGCCCGAAAGCAGCGACAGTTGTTTGACGCGCTTGCCCGAGGGGCTTGCCTCCACGATCACGCCTGTCGACAGCATGTCATCGGGGTCTTCCAAACGCAGATGCCCGGTGCCGCCGGGGAACAGCGTGGCGAACACTTTTTCGAATGCGGCGGCGGTATCGGCGAAAGCGGAAGCGAACACATCCGTCATCGTCGTGTCCAGGTCCTTGATGAGGCGCAGCAGGTCGTCGCGGG
Organism: uncultured Bifidobacteriaceae bacterium; assembly: GCA_964451025.1. Lineage (GTDB taxonomy): Bacteria > Actinomycetota > Actinomycetes > Actinomycetales > Bifidobacteriaceae > Pseudoscardovia. The sequence goes on along the minus strand of CAYVHC010000039.1, from coordinate 1,929 downwards.
ACTGGACCACGTCGGCGCGCTGCTCGTTGATGTAGGCGCTGCGCGCCTCGAGTGCATCGTATTCCTCGCCGGCAAGCGGATTCACCTTGCCCAGCGCCTCTAGGTCGCGCTTGGCCTTGGCAAGGCGCTTCTCCTGCTCCTGCCGCACATATGGCACGGTTTTCACCGTGGAAAGGTCAAGCTCGGCCATGGTGGAAAAATCCGGATGAGCCGAGCCAGCACCCTCGTCTAACCCATCGCCATTGCCGGGCTTATGGCCATTGCCGGAGCTCCCAGCGCGGTCGGAATCACCAGTGCCGCGGGAAGTCTCAGCGCGGCCATCGCCACCGTCATCGAGCGGTATGGGACGGCCGTCGTCGTCCAGCACAGGCACGGGCACCTGGGGCCCGTAATCCCTGATGGCGGACGCCATGTCAAGCCCCAGGTCGTCGGCGATCTTTTGCTCCATCGCACCGTATTCCGAAGCAAGACGTTCCCGCATGATGTCGAGGTCATGCTCGGCGTCGCGCAACCGCGACACCTCAGGCTCCAGATTGTTGCGCGTGGCGCGCAACTCGGCGATCTGGGAATCATGCTTGCTGGAGGCGGCCTGCAGTTCGTCGCGTTCCTTCTGCGCGGCGGCGGCATGGGCGGCGATACGATGCGCCGCTTGCCTGGCGAGCGCCGCAATCCTCCGCGCCTGCTGTGCGTTGGCCGCGAGACACTCGTTGCGCTGGGCTATGCGTTCACGTCGGGTGCGCGCCTGGACGGCGCTGTCGCGAAGCATCTGCGCCTGGCGTTGCAGCGACTGGCATTGCCTGTCGGCTTCGCTCCACGCCATGCGCGCGGCGACCTCCGTGTCACGATGGTCGGCGAGCGCCTTCTCGAGCTCGGTTTCCCGCACCGCCAGATCCGAGGCATCCAACGTGTTGTCTTTCGCCGCGTTGTCTTTCGCCGCACCAGTTTCCAACGTGTTGTTCGTCACCGCTCGCGCATTGCCGGCGGCTTCAATCGCCGCAATATCCGCTTTCAATGCATCCAGCGTCTGCTGATGCTGCGTGGATTCCTCTGCGAAGCGTTCGATGCGCTGGGCAAGGTCGGCGATGCGTCTGGCGAGGCTGTCGCGTGAATTGCGCGCCGCATCAAGGCTGCGAGCAGCCTCCTGCGCTGTGATGCGCCGTTCGGTCGCCGCCGCCTTGGCGGCATCCTCCGCCTGGCGCGCGGCATCGTAACGTTCCTGTGCCTGCGCGAGGCGAGCCGACGCCGCGTCGCGTTCGGCAATCAGTTCATTCCTGCGGGCGATCGCCTTGTCCCTGCGGGCAGTGAGCGCCAGATCGGAAGGCGCCGAGGAACCAGCGTAGCCACCCACGCGTGTCATCACCCTGCCGTCGCGCGTGACGAGACGAATCCATGGATTGCCGTCATTCTGCGCGCTGGCATCGTCGGATGCGGCGTCCGCTGCCTGCACCGCGACCGTCCATGCCGCCATTGCGACGGCTTCGTCCTCGGAGAGAAGAGTGCCGCGCAGCAAGTATCGCACGGACGCCGTCACCGCCTGCGCCGTGCGTGCATCCGAGGCATGGGCATTGGGATGCACGGCAGTGGAAGCGGGGCGGGTGCCGGCAATGGGCTGCGGTTGGGGCGCCCGCGCATCGGATGCATCGTCGCTCATGGCATGTGATGTTGGGAGATCCGCCGCGCCAGCCACAAGTGCGGCGACCATGCCAGGGCGATTGCGTCCGCCTTGATCTTGATTGGCTTGCCCCAGCAGCACGGATGCGTCGTCCATCGTGGGCACGATGCATGACTTCGCGAAATCACCGATGGCTCGGGCGATGGCATCCTCCCAGCCATCGTCGACCACCACGAAGTCTGCCAGCATCCCCAGCGTCCGCACATCATCACGGGCAGGGGATGCTCCACTGTTGCCAGCGCCGGCACCCGCACCAC
>CAYVHC010000038.1:0-10483 GCA_964451025.1 uncultured Bifidobacteriaceae bacterium | reverse complement strand
AGCGCCGAAGAGCAGCGCCCCCGCACTCGACGATGTGAGCATCGCCATTCCCCGCGGGGCGTTCGTGGGGCTCGTGGGACGCAATGGATCGGGCAAGACCACGTTGGTGAGGCATCTCGATGGTCTGCTGCGCCCTGCAAGCGGCACGGTGACGGTGGACGGCCTCGACGTGGCGCGGCACAGCGTGGGCGGCATGGCGCGGCACGTGGGATTCGTGTTCCAGAACCCCGACCATCAGATTTTCTGTTCCACCGTGCGCGACGAAATCGGCTATGGGCCGCGTGCGCTGGGCGTGCCGTCGCGCGAGGTCGCCGCCCGTACCGACGCATTGCTCGAAGCCTTGAATCTGGGAGATGTTGCGGGGGCGCCTCCTGCGACATTGGATTACGGGGCACGCCGTGCCGTCGCATTCGCCTCCGTGCTTGCCATGCACACGCCGGTGCTGGTGTTGGATGAGCCGACCGCATGTCTTGACGCCAACCTTGCCGAACGATTCCTTCGCCTCGTCGCCGATGCGAATTCCCAAGGGACGACCGTCGTCATGATCAGCCATGATATGCGCGCCATCGCGCGCCATTGCACCCATCTGCTGCGCATGGACGACGGGCATGTGACGCAGTGGGGAACGATTCGCCGTTGCGGCATGGACGAAAGGGAAGCAGGCTGATGGATTCCGACCTGTATGTGCCGGGCGACGGTTGGTTGCACCGGCGTGACCCACGCGCCAAGATGCTGCTCAGCCTCGCGCTGCTCGTGCTGTGCTTGGTATGGCGGCAGTGGTGGCTCATAGCGGGAGCGCTGGTGGCCGAGCATGTGATGCTTGCCACCGATGGTGTGCCACGTCGCAGCGTCGCCTGGGCATGGAAAGTGCTGGCGCCCGTCATCGTGCTCATCGTCGTGCTGTGGCCGCTCACCGATCCCAGCGGCGTCCATGAGATCTGGCATGCGGGTTTTCTGCGCATCACGCAGGAGAACCTGCTCATGGCGGTCGTCATGGGGCTGCGCATCCCCGCATTGGGATTCGCATGCTTCCTTACGCTGTTCACCACAAGCCAGCCGATGTTCGTGCGTGGGCTCGTCAAGCTCGGTGTGCCTTACAAGGCTGGGCTCACGCTGTCGACCGCACTGCGCTACATTCCGGTGTTCTTCTCGGTTTTTTCCGATGTGATGGACGCCCAACGGGCACGCGGACTTGACATCGGCGGCGACGCGGAGGGCACGGGGCGCCGGCGGGGGCCATTCCATCGACTGGTCGCCAGGTTCCGTTCCTACCTGCCGGTCATCATCGCCGTGCTGATTCGCGCCTACATGATGAGCCGCAACGTGGGTTGGGCCATGGAGACACGCGGGCTCGGTATGCCGGGGGTGAGGCGCACATACCGCGTGCAGGTGCGCATGGACGCCGGGGACTGGCTCTTGCTCGTCCTCACGGTGTGCGGCACGGGTGGGGCGATTGCGGCGATGGTGCTGTAGTGGCATCGGTGCGGCTCTCGCCTGCCCTGGTGTGGTCTCGCGCGTGCATGCAACCGATGCGTTCGGGGCCTTCAATCCGGGTCTGGCACAGGCGCCCATGAAACGAGCCGGTCCCGTGCAATCCCCGAAGAGGGGCGCACGGGACCGGCTCAATTCATGATGTTGGCGCAACTGGCGGGTGGCACTGCCGGGCAGGCGCGTGCCGCAAACCCGTCAGTCGGCTTCGGCCAATGCCTCGACAGGCGGCACCTTGATGGCGCGCTGCGCTGGGGCGATGCTCGCCAGCAGCGCAGCGACGAGAGCGAGCAGCAGCACACCCGCGTAGGCGGTCCAGTTCGGTGCGGCCACCACCTCGGTGCCCACGAACAGCGTGATGGAGCCCATCCAGCCGTAGAAAGCGCCGACGATGATGCCCACGATGCCCGCGCCTATCGAAATGAGCACCGCCTCCCATGCCAGCGATGCGCGCAGCTGCCCGGAGGTCATGCCGATCGCACGCAGCGTGGCGGACTCGCGCTGGCGTTCGATGACGGACAGCGACAGCGTGTTGGCCACGCCCACGAGGGCGATAAGCAGTGCGGCGCTCAGCAAGGCGAGGAACGTGAACATCGCGATGGAAATCACCTTGTTGAACATCTCCCGCATGATGAACGAGCCGTTGAGCTCGGATTGCGGCAGACCATCGGCGGCTTTCTGCAGGCTGTCGACCAGTTCGCTCGCCGAGCGGGTCGTGTCCAGGTCCATCCAGATTTCGGAAGCCTGCGGTTTGATTCCCAGGCTCTTCGCGGTGGATTCCGAGATGACGACGGACGCTCCCACGGAGGACGTCATGTTGAAATCGGTCAGCTTGACGGTGAGCTTCTTGTCCGTGGACTGCATCGGATTGTCTGAACCGTAACCATAGGGCGCGACGTCGGAGGCAGCCAGACCGGAATCCGTGCCGTCGGTGGTCGCCGCGTCATCGGAGCCGTCCGTGCCGTCTGCGCTGTCGGTGCTGGGATTGGTGACGTCCGTGCTGGAATCCGTGCCGTTGGCGCTCGGATTCGTGCTGGGGTCCGTGCCGTCGGTGTCGGAATCCGCCGGCGCATCGTAGCTGTAGAGGCTGCCATAGGCGGATGTGCCGTCGTAGACGCCCTGGTAGAAGTTCGATGTGGGCGCGGATTTGAAGGTGAAGTCCGCCTGCTGGCCATCGACGAGGTCGATGGATGACGCGGAGCGGCCGATTGCGGTCTTAAAGTCGCTTGACACGTAGATCGTGCCGTCCTCGAGACGCTTGGTGCCGAACACATCCGCCACCTCGCTGCCGATCGCTGAATCGGGCACGACGTAGGCAGTGCCGTAGAACTGTGCGAGTCCGTCCGAATCCTTGAATCCTTGGACCGCATACATGGGCACGCGCACCGCCGCGTTTACACCGTCCACCGATGCGAGCTTGGAGACTGCGGAATCCGACGAATCCGTGGTCGATACGGAGGCGTCCACCGTGTAATGGCTGTCGAGCAGCTTGTTGACGGTCGCGGTGGCGCAGGAGGCTCCCGTGGCGACGGTCGCCACAAGGGTGATGCCGATGAGCAGTGCGGTGCTCGTGGCCGCCACGCGACGCGGGTTCTTGCGGATGTTCGCCGCGGCGATGGTGCCGGACGCGCCGCCGATGAGGGATGCGAGCTTGCCCAGGCCTGCGAGCACCCACGGCACCCACACCTGCGAAGACAGGGCCAGGCCGATGAACGTGAGCATGGCTGCGAGGATTGCGCAAATCAGCGGCATGACCTGGTCCATGTTGCTCGCGGACGTCAGGTCCGCAGGCACTTGTGCAAAATGGTGCGCCTTGGTGATGGCATTGACGGCAAGGGCGATGCCGATTACCAGCAGCAGCACCGCGACCACGCCACGCGCGGCCTTGATGGAGCGCTTCTCCGTCGTGTCGATGGGGCGCAGAGCCTCCATGGGGCTCACCATCGTCGCCGAACGTGCGGCGCCCGTGGACGCCAGGAGGGTGATGAGGGTGGCGAACACAATGGGCACGAGGATGGAGCTTGCCGAGGGGATGAATTCGATCGGCTCCCCGCTGATCTCGACGTTCACCAGGTCCAGGATCCCCACCACGAGGCATGCGATGGCAGTGCCAATCACCGAGTATTCCAGACCGAGCAGCGTGCCCTCGGTGAGCACCGACCGGTGGACCTGCGACTTGCTGGCTCCGATGGTACGGAGCAGAGCGAGGGTGCGGCGGCGCTGCGTCACGAGCACGCGGAACGTGTTGGCGATCACGAGGGCGGCCACGAACATGGCGAGCACGCCGAATGCGAGAATCGCTGCGGTGACGGGGTTGATGCCGCCGCCGTTCATTTCCTTGAGCCGTTCGTCGGCGGCTTCGGACCGGCTCTTGACCTGGGCGCCGGTGAGTTTCGCGTTCACGGCGTTTCGCACATCGGAGGCGTTCGCGCCCTTGGCGACGGAGTAGTAGACCGTGTCTGCCGGAAGGTCGTCGTGCGTGAGCTGGGCGATGTTCGGCATGGAGACTGTTGCGTTCGCGTTCTTGTAGAGCGAGAGCATGTCGTCGGGCGTCACGACGATCGTTCCTCCCGAAAGGGAGTACTGGTCCTCGGGGTCATGCGTGAGTCCGGTGACGGTGACCGTGACGGAGGGGGTCCCGGCAGGCGCGGCGGAAGCGTCGCCGTCCGTGCTGTAGGGGATTGCGGAGTTGTCGATTAACGTGAGTTTGTCACCGGGCGAGACGCCCAGTGCCGTCGCCGCGGTTTCATCCACTGCAGCTTCCCCGGCTTTGCCCGGCCAATCGCCTTGGGTGAGTTCGACCGGCATGATGGAATGGTGCGCGCTGATTTCGATCGCCGTCATATTGCGCTGTCCGGCGGAGGAGCTGACCTGCTCGTATTCCATGAGGGAATAGCGCGTGTCGTCCACGCCCTGCACTTGGCCGATTTGATTCATGCCCGTGCTCTTGAGGGTGTCTTTGAGGCTGCCGTCATCGTTCAGCGTCCCGACGTTGTCGGATTCTTTGGTGAGAGACACGGAATAGTCGGCGCCTCCGTAGGCGGCCGTGAAATTTTTCGTGGAACTGGAATCGAGCACGTTGCCCAGCAGCAGCGTCGCGCAGATGAAAAGGGAGCCTATGGCGATGGCGATGCCCGCCGGCACGAGAGTGCGGCGGCTTCGCTTCATCAGGCCTCGTGTGATTGACCACATGGTGTGAAGTCCTTACAAGAGTGAAAAGTGCGAAAAGGTGCAAAAGGGTAGTGGGATGCCTGGGCGTAGGGCGGGCCTCAGTCCGAGACCGCGCCCTGCAGGCCAGCGGTCGCTTGCTGTCGCTGGCGCATGACGAGCTCCGTCATGCCTTCCTCGGTGGGGTTGGCCACGTCGGCGACGATGCGCCCGTCGGCGAACACGAGCGCGCGGTCGGCGTAGGATGCGGCAGCCGCGTCATGCGTGACCATGATGACGGTCTGCCCCATCTCTTTGACGAAACGGCGCAGCATGCCCATCACTTCGGCGGAGCTCACCGTGTCGAGGGCGCCGGTCGGTTCATCCGCGAACACGACATTGGGATGCGCGATGAATGCGCGGGCGATGGCGACGCGCTGCTGTTGGCCGCCCGACAGCTCGGACGGACGGTGCTGGAGGCGGTCGGTGATGCCCAGCTGGGCGGCGAGAGTCTGCAACCACTGTTTGTCAGGCTTCTTGCCGGCGAGGGTGAGCGGCATGATGATGTTCTGCTCGGCGGTGAACATCGGCAGCAGGTTGAAGCTTTGGAACACGAATCCGATGTTGGTGCGTCGCAGCAGTGTCAGCTCCTTGTCGTTGAACGAGGTGATGTCCTGCCCATCGAACAGCACATGGCCGCTCGTCACGGAATCCAGGCCGGAGAGCGCGTGCATAAGAGTGGACTTGCCCGATCCGGACGGGCCCATGATCGCGGTGAACTTGCCGCGTTCGAACGCCACGTTCACATGGCGCAGGGCATGCACCGCATTGTCGCCCTCGCCGTAATCCTTGACCAAGTCGATGGCCTGGACTGCGATGTCCTGTCGGATTGCTGCGGCCTCGGCCGGCTGCTGGGCGGCTTGGAGGCCTTGTGCCGGTTCGGCTGCCGGTGTCGTCATGTTCGTCATCTCTTCCTCCCTTGCGGTGCGGCTGAAGTATCGAAAGGCCGCCGCGCCTCGGTGATCGGCGCACGGCATCCGCCGTGCCTTGCATCATCGAATGTATGCGAACGGGGAGGGGAAAACCATCATTCCCAGGTATGAATTCAGGATGAGGCGTCATCATCCGTCATTCGGATGATGCATCGTCCCCGGAGGACCGGTCGGGGTGGGCAGCGAGAGGTTCGGTGGCATGCGGGGCGGACGCGTGCTGTGCGTCGATGCGGTTATGGAGCCTGTCGGCGATGCGATACCAATGCTGCACGGTGTTTTCGAGCACGAAGTAGTGGTACATGTAGCAGACGAGGAGCACGAGCAGGCCGATGAGCACCACGGCGGCGATGCCGCTGCCGGATGCCGGCAGGAACAGCACGAGCGCGAAATCGAACATTACCGCCAGCACGGTGAGGAACGTGACGAGAAAGTGCACGAGGCGTTCGTGTTGCAGCTCCCGGGTCTTGGCCAGATGCCAGCGAAGCAGCGCCTCGGGATCAGGGTCGTTCTCGTGCTGCTTCATGTAGGCCTCGTGTTCCCACGCCCACTTCTTGACATCGATGCCATAACGGTCCTCGTTGCGGATGTACAGCTTCATGTCCGGCTTTTCCTTTCTTTCCGTATGCGCTCCGTGTTGCCGTGCGGCGTTCACACCAAACCGTTCTCGAATGCGAAAACCGCCGCCTGCACACGGTCATGCGCGTGTGTTTTCTGCAGGATGTGCGTCACGTGCGTTTTCACCGTGGGCAGTCCGATATACAGCTTCTGTGCGATCTCCTGGTTTGACAGGCCGTGTGCGATCTCGACGAGAATCTCGCGTTCTCGTGCGGTGAGCGACTCGAGTTCGCTGTCGTGGAAGACGACATCCGCGTGCGCGGCGGCCCCTTGTGCAAGGGTTGGTTGCGGCACCGTGCTGCCTGCTGCGGAAGACACAGAGGAAGGTTGCTGCACCGTCGGACGGGAATTCGCCACCATGTGTTCGAGCAGGCGTTTCGTCGCACTCGGGGCGATGATGGCGTTGCCCTCATGAACGGTGCGTATGGAGGCCAGCAGGGTCTCGGGCTCGGTGTCTTTGAGCAGAAAGCCGCTGGCACCGGCGAGAATCGCCGACATCACGTATTCGTCTAGGTCGAAGGTCGTGAGGATTATCACGTGCGGTGTCGAACCGTTGTCGTACTGGAGCGAACAGATGCGCCGCGTCGCCTCGATGCCATCCATGACGGGCATGCGCACATCCATCAAGATCACATCCGGTTTGAGACGGGCTGACAGGTTCACGGCCTCTTCGCCGGTGGACGCGGTGGCGACCGCATGCATGTCGCCCTGCGTGTTGATGATCGAAGCGAAGCCGTTGCATACCAGCGCTTGGTCATCCGCCACGAGCACTCGGATGGGCCGGGCAGGCGCTTCGTCCGCCGCTTTCGTCGCGACCGCGCTTTCCTCAGATGCCCCTTTCGGCATAGTGCTTGCCGTCCCTTGCTCCATTGTCGCTCCTTACGTCCCTCCGTGGCATGCGGCGGATTGTAGTGCAGAGGCCGCCGGTGGATGTTCCTACGCCATTGTAGGCGAGAGAGGGCGGATCGGCATGATGCGCGAGGCACGCGTGGCGCTGATTACCCGACGTGCTGCTGGCCGGGATTGTGCTGCAGACCCGAATCGTGCAGCTGATCGGCCAGCGGCGCGGCGGGACGCAGTTCGCTGGGCGCAAGTGTGGTGTTGCCCGCCGCGTCCGTCGTCCGGGCGGTGCCACCACCGGTGCCTCGCAGCACGCCGAGGAGTTCGCGCATGCGACGCAGGGCGCGCCGTCCCTCGGCGGAGATGGACTGGAACGATTCGCTGATCTGCCGAGGCGACGGGTCGCTGTCGAGCACCGTGCTTCCCTCTTGCGCCATGAATGCGATCCGGGCGAGGGTGCTCGAGACCTCGCGCTGGATGTGTGCCGAGATGCGAGTGCGTTCCTCCGCCGCGGCGGATTGTTCCTGTGCGGCGCGCTCGCGGATGAGGGCTTCCCTGCGTACGTCGAGCAGCAGGTAGTTGTCGGCGCTGGTGCGTTTGCGTGATCCGGCGGCGAGGAACGTGAGGCATACGAGGAAGCTGAGCACTGTGATGAGGATGCACAGCAGCGTCTGGCTGCGCATAGTGCCGTCGTTCATGGAGTCCGCCGCGGATTGTGGGATTCCGCCGACCAGCAGGCCGAAGGGGGAGAGTGCGGTGTCGGCGGCGCCATCATCGCCTAGTGGGAGGGCCACCACCCACATGTTCACCCCGAACCACAGGCTTCCCACGGCGCTGCAGACGACGAGCCGCCTGGTGCGCGTGGCCGTGCCGTACAGGGCGCCCGAATACAGCGACAGCGCGACAGGCAGCAGATCCGCCTCGGGCTCCCCGCCGATGAAAGTGAGCTCGACCATGCACGCGGCGAAGACCAGCATGCACGACAGGTCGGGTTTGGTACGGCGCATGCACAGGGGCACGCATGGCAGGAGCATCAGCACGGTTGCGAGCACCGTGAAGGGCAATTCCACGGGCAGTCCCCACGGTTGTATGCCTGTGCTGCCGATGACGCTGGACTTGGCCAGCGCCACGATCACCATCACCACGGTGTCCACAGTCAGGGGATGGCGCATGGACCAGCGCGCCATCCGTTCGATGACTGAGTCCTTGCGGCGTTTCGCAATGCGGGCGTCGGTGCGGGTGCGCATATGCGCCGAGGATCGCGCCGCCGATGTGGTGCAGCTTTCGACAGGCTCGGCGTCGCTCCCTTCGGCTGAAGTCGCCAAAAATGAAGACTCGTCGGGAGAGAGCTCGTCCACGGGATCTTCGGAGAGGTCGGATGAACCACGCGATTCGAACGGGATGAATGCATCGACGCGGAAGCCCGGAGTGCCTGCCTCTTCCAAGGCGCTGCGCGGGCCGGCTTGCAGCGAACCGCCCAGCGCATCCACCCTTTCGCGCATGCCCAGCAGTCCAAAGCCTGGCTGATGGCCGTCCGTGCCCGACGCGGCACCGATGCCGTCATCGGTCACCGACAGGTGCAAACCGCCGCCGTCGCCGTTGCGAGGCGCGCAATCCCACGATTCCGTGACTGCGACATGGATGGTGGTATGGGCGGTGTGCCCGGCATGCGCCTGCGTGTCAGCCGACAACGACCCCGCAGCGTATTTGCGCGCATTCGTCAGCGCCTCCTGTACTACGCGGAATGCGCAGATCGAGCCGTTCGCGCTGAGCGATTCTGGCGAAGGCCTGCCAAGCACTGCATGGGTCACCGCCATCGCGCCGGGTCCCAGGCACGCTTGCGAGATGAGACGGGGGATTGCGTCATATCCCACATCAGGGGTCATGTGCGCGCCGTGCGAGGCGTTCGCAGCATCCTGCGGCACGTTGAGCACTCCGAGCAGCTGGTTCATGTCATGCTGAGCGTGGGTGGTCTCGCGTCGGATGGTCTCCATGGTGCGTCGCGCCATCGCAAGGTCCTGCGTTCCCGCGTAACGTCCCGCGTCTGCTTGCACGATAATCGTGGAGAGCGTGTGCGCCACCACGTCATGCATGTCGCGGGCGATGCGCGCGCGTTCACGGATCGCGGCCTCCCGCTGCGCATCCTGCTGTGTGCGTTCCAATATGCGGTTGTGCTCGCGCAGCAACGCGGCAGATTCGCGCGTGGCACGCCGCCACAATCCTGTGGTTATCGCGACGATGATGCAGATGCCGATGGTGACGATGCCGCCACTGATCCCTGACAGCAGTTCGCCGCGCTGGGAGTCCCACATGAGCGTGAACGACGGCACCGGTGGCTGCTCTCCGTTGATCCGTGCGATAAGCGTCATGGAGATGGCCGTGGTGCTGTAGCCGTAGAAGGCACTGGCAATGCAGGTCATCAGAGCTGCCGCCATGATGAAATCCCGCGCGTGGGTGCGGGAACCATACACAATCGCCGTAAAGAGCATCGGGGCGGCGAAGATGTCGATGGTGAGCATTGCCGGGCCGAACAGAAGCTGCAGCAGCGCGATTGCCACGAACGACCAGGCTGCGGCATCGGGATCCAGACGCCGCATCAGGCAGGGCACCGTCAGCAGCATGGGCCACACGACGCGGGGAAGGGGGCCGCTCAGATCGCCGAAGAACGGGTTCCATCCCTGGACCGTTCCCACAAGGGAAAGGGTGAGAAACGGCAGGGGAAACAACACATCGAAGACAAGCATGAACCACGTCGCGTCGCGCGGCATGCCGGGGAATGCGGTGTGCCAAGCCACGGGCAGCGGCCGTGACAGGCGCGGTAGCCGGCGACTTCCTGCACCACACATGGCGTTCACCTCCTGGCACCGCATGGTGCCGGCCCATCGGCGGATTCGCAATGCCACCACGATACCGCTGCAGGGGGAGGCGTCCCTATCGTCCGTAAGTCTGATATTTTTTCGCGTGCCTCGGCCTGTGCAGAGTGACGAAGTCAGGGAATTCCTCGAGCGCGTATACAGTGGCGTTCCAGGAAGTTACAGACAAGGAAAGGGATCTCGGAGCCGTGAAGCATGCAGCCACGTGGAAAAGGGCGATCATCATCGGAATCGCAGTGATGATCTGCTGTGCTTACATAATTGTAGCGGCGTCGTCAGGGCACCAGGAGTGTGTGAAAATCCGGTACAACAGCCTGGACTATCAGGTCCAGGTCATGCGCAACGGCGACCTGAGGATCACCGAGCACATTGACGTCCATCTGAGCAAGCGCAGCGACGATAAGCAGTGGAGGCAGCTCTACCAACGCTACCGCCTCGATCCCGAGCAGCTCCTTGACATCACCGACATCGGTGTGCCCAACACCACCACCGCCCAGACGCATACCCAAATCGACCCCGTGCGGCCCG
>CAYVHC010000037.1:0-10671 GCA_964451025.1 uncultured Bifidobacteriaceae bacterium | reverse complement strand
CCCCCCGTGGGCTGCGTAAGACCCTAAGCGTTCTCACCGCGGGCATCATGCTCACGGCAGGTTTGGCGGCATTACCCGCCAACGCGGCCACCACCAGCTATCCGGACCATATCGTCAACGGGGACTTCGAATACCCGCGCATCTTCGACAACCAATTGAAAAACCGTGCCGACTGGACAGCCATCGCGCCATCAGACGGCACATACCTCGACTGGGCGGAAACCAAGGACGCCAGTACCGCGGCATGGAAACCCATCACCGGATTCAACGCGACAACATTCGCATGGACCAGCACACAAGACTCCAGCAACTATCAGAAAGACCACCAGCAGAAAGCCGGAGCAGTCGAACTCCAGCAGGACAACAAGACCGGCAACTATTATGCCGAACTCTGCGCCGACCAAGCAGGAACCGCCATCTACCAAGACATCGCCACCACGCCGGGCGCCGTGTACACGTGGCGACTGAAACATACCAGCCTGTCCAGCAAGCACGTGGACAGTATGAGCGTCATGATCGGCGCGCCCGGCAAGGAAACCGCCCAGCAAGCGTACCGTGAAACCGTGAACGGGAACGGTGACAAAATCGGCCCCGTAGGCACGACCATAGCAACAGTGACCGCCACGCCGCCGAACACGACAATGGAGGTCCGCGATCACGACACGCAATGGGAAACCTACTCGGGCAGTTACACCATCCCGGCGGGGCAGACGGTCACCCGGTTCACGTTCAGAAGCCTCGCCGGAATGGCCCACAATTACGGGAATCTGCTTGATGACATCAGTTTCAGTGTCAGCTACCCGCTCCACTACGATCTGAAAGGCGGATCAGGTGCCGCACCGCAACAGCACGACTGACCCGTAGCGGGTTCCCGGTTTCCCGGAATCAGCCGCGCTTACACCTCCTAGATTGGATGGTGGAATCCACCATCCAATCTAGGAGGTTTCTTCTCATGCAAACAACAACACCCCCCCCCCGTAAGCGTACGATAGGCAGGCTCCGCGCACTGGCAGCCGCCACCTTGGCGGGATTGACGGCAGGCATGCTGGCCGTCATGCCGGCGCATGCGGACACACCCATCGAATACCAGAGCATGGTCCCCGAGTATATGACGATGAGCCTGTACGATTACACCGTCGTCAAAGCTGGGACGGCGGACGATGATGCGACCAACACCTGCTACGCGTGCCTGACCGAAGGCATCAACTCATCCAAGGACAGTGGCGGGCACCTGTTGAAATTCATGTACAACAAGCCGGACGCGGAAGTCGCCAGCAAGGCGACCGGCCGGTTGAAAACCATCATGGACAGCCAGTTGAACTCGTATACTCCGGTCGTGGGCGGCTACAAGTTCACGGCGGGCGCGAAAACCGACGGCGGGTATCCGATCGTCGCGATACCCGGCAGTACACTCACCGAAAGCACCCGCTACCTGTTCGACGACAGTACGCAAGCCGGTAAGAAGATCGTCGACAAGGACGTGACCCCAAGCATGTTCGACTATGATCCGAAGACCGGCGCCTACCGGTTCGACTCCGCCAACATGGTGTCCGAATACAATCCGAGCCTCCACCGGATGGAGACATGGCATGAACCGGGCACCATCACCAGCAGTTCGATGTGGCAGTTCTTCCCGTTCGACCACCAGTCCAAGATGATGGACACCACGAACAAGAACCATTACTTCGGCGTGAAATTCACCAGCCCCGTCATCACCAGCGCCGACAATACGGACGGGCACGGCAACCACCTGAAATTCCATTTCAGCGGCGACGACGACCTGTGGCTCGTGGTCGACAATGTGCTCGTCGCCACCGTGTCCGGCTCGTTGAACCGTCTGGGCATGACGGTCGATTTCACGGACGGGACGATCAGCCAACAGTCAGGGTGGGACAGCAACGCGAATAAGCCCATCATGGAGACAAGTACGATCAAAGCCCGGTTCAACGCGGCCAACGTCACCCCGGCCGGCGGGTTCAACGGGAACACGTTCGCCCCGAACACGAAGCACACGATGCAAGTGTTCTACCTTGAGCGCGGCAACTATGCGAGCAACCTGAGTCTGGAAACGAACCTGATCACACGCTACCCGCTCAAATACGATTTGAAGGGTGGCAGCGGCAAAGGACCGAATCAGGTACAAAACTGACCGGCGAAGTGAACCGCAGGGCGGGGAACGGCTTGACACGGCCGGGCCCCTCTTGTTTTTGGGAGTATTCTAGCTTGCGAAGAACCCCGACAGGAGAAGAATACCCGCTATTACCGACCATGAAACTGACTGAGAAACAAGCGAAAAAACTCGTCTACTATCAAAAACTGCCATACCGGCTTGAAATCATCCCCGACACCGAAGAAGGCGGATACGCCGCACGATACCCACAACTCAACGGTTGCATCACCTGCGGGGACACACTGGATGAAGTGCTCCGCAACGCAGAAGACGCGAAAACCGCTTGGCTCGAAACCGCCATCGAACACGGGGATCATATCCCGCTACCGGAAGATGACAGCAAATTCTCAGGCCAGTTCCGCATACGCCTGCCGCGTTCACTGCACCGCGAACTGTCCGAACAGGCGCAACGCGAAGGCGCCAGCATGAACCAGTACTGCCTGAGCGTCTTGTCAGCCGCCGCCGCATCCTACAGCGGCGCGTGATTTCAGAACAGGGTTTCCGCTTGCGGGGAGATACCGTTGTAAGTGTGTGGGTTATTGTTGACCCGCCCGCTTACATGTCCCGGTTGCCCGGGGCGGCTCCAAGTCTCACGGCATTCGCATGCCTGCTTGGTTCGCGTTTCACAGGGGTCTGCGTCGCCTCGGCCGAGCCGGGTCGTCTTACGTCCCCTCCACGCGCGTTTAGGGTCTCCGGGGCACTCCCGGCGACCATGATGTTGATGGCCGCGTTCAGGTCGCGGTCCATGGTCAGGCCGCACTTGTCGCAACGGTAGACGCGTTCGCTCAGGGGCAGTTTGGCTTTCACTGTCCCGCAGCGATGGCATGTCTTGCTGCTTGGAAACCACCGGTCAATGACATGCAGTCTCGTGCCGGCGCGTGCGGTCTTGTATTCGAGTTGGCGGCGGAATTCGGCGAAATCCGCGTCGAGGACGTGCTTGGCGAGCCTGTGGTTGCGGGTCATGCCCTGCACGTTGAGGTCCTCGATGCTGATGTCGGGGTAGGTTGCCGTGAGCCATGTGGTGAGTTTACCGATACGGTCGGCTCGCTGCGCGGCGACATGGGCGTGGATGCGTTGCACATGGTCCAGCGCCTTGCGCCGCCGGTTCGACCCGCGCCCGTGGTTCGCATCCTTGTCGCGGCGGCTCAGCGTCTGCTGGGCGCGGCGGAGCCTGTGCTGCGCGCGGACATACCCGCGCGGGTTGGGGAATGTGGTGCCGTCGGACAGGGTGGCGAGGGTCTTGACGCCCAGATCCACGCCTACCGGGTAGTCGCGGCGGCGTGTTTTCGCCGTGGGGCGGGGGTCGGGCTGTTGTTCGAGGGTGAGGGCCGCGTACCATGCGCCGGCCCGGCGGCTGACGGTCATGCGCACGATACGCCTGCCGTGTACGAGCCTTGCGATGTTCTCCATGCAGTGGACGCGCCCGATGCATGGCAGGCGCAGGGCTTTCGGGTCGCCGTCGATGAGCCCGAAGCTCCCGGTCGTGTATGCGAACCGTGGGATGCTCGCCCTCTTCGACTTGTATTTCGGCCAGCCCACCCGGCGCCCGCAACGCCGGCCCTTGCGGCTGTCCGACCAGTTTTTCAACGCTTGGGAGAGCCATTCGAAGGCGCTGTTATACGCCTCCTTGCTGTTCTCCCGCCACCATGGGGCGATTTCGTCCTTCCACTCGTTCCACCAGCGGCGCATCGCGTACATCGTCCAGTCCGGGCGTTCGCCGAGGGACAATTGCCGGCGGATATGGGAGAGCATGAGATTGTACGCGAACCGGGCGGCCCCGGCATGGCTCGCGAGCAGCCGCGCCTGCCGGGGTGTGGGGTCGAGCCTGACCTTGACGGCCTCATACGCGGTCATCGCGTATCGCCTCCAACGCTTTTTCTGTACGACTGCATGCGGATACCGAGCAGCTTCCTATCCTTGACCGTCAGTCGGTCATCCACTAGGCATGGTGTCACTTCGACTTGCACTTCCAGCAGGTCACCCTCACACATACGGACACCGCCAGTATCCAGTTCGTCGCGCCCGTCGATGATGCGGATACGCCAGCCGCCGGTTCGTAGCCCGTCGCCCAGCCCGATAATCCACTCGCCGGGGGAAACGACGCGCAGTATTTGTGCGGGCAGCCAACACTTATACGGGCTCAGTATATCGTTCGGCGACACTATCGTCATGTACCCTCCCTTTCCGGCCTTTCTTGTGGACGTTCTCACTGTAACACGCTACGCCGAGTGTCACGCGCCTTCCCGGTTCAGTCGTTCCGCCACGCGGCATGCTTCATCGAAATCCACGCCCATAGTGGATTCTACACCCAGCGCGGCGAGCGTATGCTTGCACGCCCACGTATGCCGGTGAGGCTTCCTGCCCGTCGGACGGTTCACAGAACGTCGCTGTTTCATCGACGGTATCACATTATTCACCGTCGTCACTCCGTCGCCGTTAAGGAATACGCCGGCCATCGGATCCACCGCCAGTTGGACGGCGACCGCATCCCACTTCGAGCGGAACGCGCGGGGTGACACAATACGCGTACGCCACCATCCGCGGCCAGACACCCAGTCGCCGACCTGCTCATCAGCACGTAACGGGGAATATACCCACTTGACGGCTTGCATGACCTTCCGGAACCCGTGCCGTTCGACAAGACTTGCGAACGCTTCAAGGTCACGACGCTTCGGATGCACGAACGCTTCAGGGGCAGGGATCTGCTGTATTTCCAGCAATTGCTTGACCAGTTCGGCGAGTCGTCTGGCTTCAAGCATTCGAGGAGAGTCTACGCTGTCAGCGACCAAGTGGGATTCCCGCTCCTTCTCGATGCTCTTCATGTGGGATCGAGTGATTTGGCGACCCGCTTTGGGGGAGCGAACAGTGGGATTGTCGCGCACGGTCCGGGCGTCATGGGATTGAGATTCCAGACCGAGTGGTTTGGTGGATCGGATTGGTTGATCCCCGCTCATAGTGGATTCCGGATATTCGACACTATCGGTGCCCATAGGTTCAGGGAGGGGTCCCCGCTTGCGGGGAGATGCCACTTTAGTGGCAAAGGGGTAATAATTATTTGTCTTAATAAGACTATTGGGTGCCACTGTGGCACCCCAAGAGGTGCCGTTGTGGCACCCCAGACCGTTTTCCGTCATATCCTGCACCCCAACGTCAGGCATGCCGGAATCCACGTCATCCGCCTCCACCATGCCGTCGCCGACACCGCGCATGCGGTCGCGAAGCTCACGGTAAGCATCGTCGGTGCTACGCACGCCCGGCAGTTCTTCCGGCTTCACATCCATGTTCAGATCCCAGACGCGACTGCGACGGTTCCTCGGGATGGTCGTCCCATGCTTGCCGAGCGCCGCATGCCGCTGGTCGCCCAACGTGATGACGCCACGCGCCTGCAACGATTTGAGCGCCCTGCGCACCGTCCGCTCCCCGAGTTCGGTCGCCGCCATGATGCGCGGCACGCTCGGCCACGTGCAGGAACCGTCCTCATGCGCGAACTGCGCGAGATACAACAGCACCGCCTTCTGCGATGCGGAACCGAGGTTCAGGCCGTACACCCAAGCCGTCGCTTGAAAGCTCATATCAAACTCCCTTCCATGTGTTTCCCGACCGTGTTTCCCGTAAATGCCACACCCGGCGGGATTCCGTGCTATAGTGGGATTCGAGCCCGATAGCCGGACTCGAAAGCTCATATCAGGAATCCCCCCGGTCGCGCTAGCCGGGGGGTTTCTTTATCCCCCGGAACACACACGGGAAACACGCCCGTCTTTTGGTTTTCGCTACCCCTGATACTACCACGAACCCAAGCGCTACAACCCCTACCACGCCGCCACGATACGTGACCACCAGAAAAAACCGGGCTTTTTCCCCGGAAACCACAACCCCATACCCCATCATGCGTTACACTGGGGTCGAGAACACAGAAAACCCCGCCCCGACATGCGGGGCACAAAACCCTGCATCACACCCGGGGAAGGCGGAAAACAATCCATGGCAGACAAGAACAAAACCCAGAACATGAAAAAAACCAGTGCGGCCCTGCTCGCCGCCACCATGCTCGCCGGAGGCGTCGGCCTGACCGCCGGCACCGCGATGGCCGCCACGGAACCCGCCACCCCGGCGCCGGCCGACCCGTCCGCCACCGCCCCGGCCGCCGACACCGGCTACGAAACCGAAATCAACGGCCGCTCCTACCCGATGACCGCGAACACGCAGGGCATCCCCACCCTCACCATCAGCGACTACAACGGCCCCCTGCCCGACGTGAAAGACATCCACGTCATCGACAAGGCCACCGGCAAGGACATGGGCGGCACCGCCACCCTCACCAAGCAGCCGGACACCGACTACAGCAAAGTCGGCGTGATCGACACCACGACCACCGGCACCTACACATACCGTTCCGAACAGGGCGGCGGCAAATTCGACGCCGCGATCACCATCACCGCCCGCCAAACCGTCGGCAAGCAAATCACCGTCGACGCGGGCGGCCAGCATCAGGCGTTCAAAGACGACAACGGCACCGCGACCGCCAGCATCGACCTCGGCGACATCATCGACGGGCAGAACAAGCCAACCGTCAAGGAACTCACCCTCAGCAACGGGCAGACACTCCCCATCACATGGCAGGGCCACAAGGCCGTCTCCGACCCGGCCAACGGGACCGTCATCACCTACTACGGGCACGCATACGGCAAGATCACCGTCAACGAGCAGGGCGTCAAACACACGTGGCACGCCGACGTGACCGTCACCGCCGGCCGCTCCAACAAGTGGACCGCCGTCATCGACGGGAAGGAAACCCCGCTCACCACCAAAACCGACGGCGACCTCACCCACACGCACGAAACCATCGGCGCATACCCGTCCAAAACCGTCACCGTCACCCCCACCAAAGGCACCCCACTCACCCTCAACGGCGCCATCACCGGCAACATCACCGACAGCGGCATCCTCGGCAAAGCCGCCGTCAGCGGACAGGCATCCTACCAGTCCAAGCGCGTCGGCAGCGACCTGAGCGACCCGACCAGCACGCCCGGCATCGACATCCTCGTCCCCTACGAGTACATGACCGGCACAGAACTGCAAGTCCAGCCCTCCGACGGTGACGGGATCGCGTTCACCAAACAGGCCGACGGCACCTACAAGGCCACCGCCCCGAACATCACCCTCGGCACCGACAACAAGCCCGCCGAAAGCAGCATCCGCCTCAACGACGGGAACACGCTGCCCGTCACATGGGACAAGACCACCACCGTCGTCGACAAGACCGTCACCGGCGCGGACGGGAAGGCGACCACCGTACGCTACGTGCAACTCAACGGCAAGGCGGCCGGCACCACAATCGTCGTCGACAAGGCGAGCGGCAAAAGCGTCAGCCAAGCCTACGAGATCGACGTGACCGCCACCCGTGCGGAAGACAAGCACTTCACCCTGCAAACCATCACCCGCACGCCCGCGACCGGCGACCCCGTCAGCATCCCGCTCACCGGATTCGACGCAGACAAGACCGACTACCAGATCACCCTCCCCATGGACGACGCGACCGACGTGTACTCGCTCGGCGAAGACCATGGCGTCGACGCGACCGTCGACAAGCCGGTCATCAGCCTCGGAGCGGACGCGAGCCGCATCCTCAGCGTCACCGCGAACGGCAAAACCTACCGGGTGACCATCAACTTCAAGAACAGCGACCTGAAAGCCGACAGCCCCGCCAAACTCACCGGCATCTATGTCAACAAGGACGGCGGGAAAACCAAAGGCGGACTCGTCGCCGACTGGGATCCGAACCGACTTGACTACGTGCTCACCATCGGCGAACACGACCCGAGCCCGTACATCCTCCCCGAAGCCGGCGACGGCGTCACCGTGAAAGCCGGCGACGTGGAACAGTCCGCCGACGCGGCCAAACAGACATGGACCGTCACCGACACGAAGACCGGGGCGAGCCGCGACTACACCGTCACCGTCGTCCGCCAGCACTCATGGAAGACCGCCGTCGAGGAATTCACGCCGAAAACCCCCGTCGCGCAGGAACAGTCCGAAACCCCCAAGGACGACAAGGACACCAGCCTCACCAGCCACGGGTACGTCGACAAGGACGGCAAGTACACGCCCGTCACCGACACGACCTACGACATCCCCGAAGGCGGCGTGTTCTCCTACAAGGCGAAAGCCGGACAGTCCGCCAGCGTCAGCGTCGCCAAGGTCAGCGGCATGACCTACCGGTACACCGTGACCGTCCTGCCGAAAGACACGACGGCCGCGCCAAGCCAACAGATGTTCACCGTCACCTACCTGACCGCGAAAACCCACACGGCCACGCTCACCGGCATCGCCGTCGACGGGAGCCTCATCAACGGATTCAACCCGGACACCCGCGAATACACGGTCGGCGTCGCCAACCCTGACAAGTGGACCGTCAGCCCGCAATACGACAAGCTCACCGGCATGAGCGTGAAAACCGACAAGCAGGGCGCGGACGCGACCATCACCGTGACCAGCGGCGACGGGGAAGTACAGACCGTGTACAAGGTCCACGCCACCCGAAACCTCATCCCCGGCGCGGGCACGGTCGGGGTCGGCGGGAAACTCGCCCAGACCGGCGTGACCGTCGGCGCGGGCATGTCGGCGACGCTCATGACCCTATTCGCCACGCTCGGCGGCATGATCGCCGGCCGGCGGCTCCGCAACCGTGAGGAGGGGGAACGCTGATGACCTCATTCGACACGCGTATGCGCGGCTACGACACGGAACAGGTCGACAAGTTCATCGCCACGCAGAAAACAAACCTGAACGAGCTCGCCGCCCGGTATGAAACCCTCCGACAGCACGCCGACAGCATCCAAACGGACTTGGACAAGCTCCACGCGGAGCATGAGACCCAAGCCCGTGAGAACAAGCGTCTCACGGAGGAGAACAAGCGGCTCCACGACAAGCTCGACCATCCGGACGCGGACAAGTACGCGCGGCTCGGACGGGAAGCGCAGGCACTCCTCGACGCGGCAGGCAAGGAAGCGGAAACCATCCGCATGAACGCCAAGCAGGAAGCCGAACGCATTCGCCGGCAGGCGGAAGCCAAGGCTGAACAGGTTGTCGGGAAGGCACGTGAGGAAGCCGACAAGACCCGCGAGGACGCCAAGCGTGACGCGGACCTCCAAGCGCGTCACGCGCAGGACAGTCTCGCCCGCATCCGCAGCATCGCCGCCACCATCAGCGACGTGTCCCGGATCATCGGCGAATACCTGCCGGAACCGCCAGAACCACCACGCAAACCCGAGGTGAAACACCCCGCAGCAAAACCCGCGGCGAAACCCGCCACGGCAAACAAATAACCAAGACTTCCCTCCCGCCCGGCAAGAGAAATTCCGCCTCCAACGCCGGACGGGAGGGGACCCCAAACCAACCGCACTAGCAAGGAGAACAAAGGTGAAGGGAATCACAATCAACCGTAAATTCGTCGCGATGCTCGTCGCGACGGCCGCACTGGCCACCCCGGCCGTCGGGCTCGCCACCAGCGCGAACGCCGCCCCCACGCAGCCCGCCACCCCCGCGCAGACCGGCATCGTCATCAACGCCGGCGACGGTCAGACACTGCACGGCACGTACACCGCATACAAGCTCGGCTCCTACGCGGACATCGAGACCGATGCGGCGTCCGGCAAGGTCAAGAGCGTCAACGTGGTCGGTGATGACACCACCAACAAGTGGGCCGACACCGCCATCCACAACTTCAACGCCAAGCACACCGGCGCGACCAACATCACCATCCCGAACGGGTACGATCAGGTCGGCGCGATCGCCCAGATGAACGACAAGGGCTACAAGGTCAACGGCGCCCAACAGGACGCGACCACCGCCGCGAAGCGCCTGTCCGGCGTCGCACAGGAGCTTGACGGTACAGTAACCACCGCCAAGGTGCCGACCGCCGCCGCAGCCGTCAACGGGACCGGCAAGCATTCCATCACCATCAACGTGCCGGACGGCCTGTACTTGGTACGTGACTCCAGCGGCCAGCCGTTGATCATCGGCACGAAGATCGCCGGCAAGGACATGACCAACCAGACGTTGGGCGTCGCACTGGTGAAGGAATCCTACCAGATCGACAAGAAGATCGAAACGACCATCGACAAGTCTTGGGTGGACAACTCCTCCGAGACGGTCGGCCGCACCGTCAAGGTGCGTCTGACCGACACCATCCCGAACGGCTCCCACGCGGGCGGTGCGAAGGTGTACAAGCTCGTGGATACGCCGACCAAGATGGACGTCGTGCCCGGATCAATCAAAGTGGGAATCAGCAACAGCTCGGTGAACCTGAATCAGGACGTGGACGTGACCAGCAAGGTGCATGTCTACACGACCGCCGGGCAGAAGCTCTCGGGTGACGCCACCCTCGTCGACGACAATGGCCATCGCACCGACCCGGACCTCACCGTCCCGAACGGAGGCTTCATCATCGAAGCGAACGCCCTGCTGAAACAGTACCCGGGCAAGACCCTGATCGTCACCTA
>CAYVHC010000036.1:0-11614 GCA_964451025.1 uncultured Bifidobacteriaceae bacterium | reverse complement strand
CCCAACTGTCGCTGCTCCCAAGCGACCGCTCTCCCCCGTTCCTATCAAAAAATAACCTTCTTCCCTTCCCCCGAATGTCACAATCACGGCAATACTACGAAACCCAGCAACTGCAAGTGATCGGGCTCTCTGATAAGGTATATTGGTCACGGATTTCGATGGGGTGCGAGGCATAGAGCCTGTCTGGCAAACACGCTCGCAACTAATCGCAAGTAGAAAGACGAGGGTCATTGTGCAGGCTCACAACAGTTCGGTAGACGAATTCCTATCCTCGAAGAAGATTTTCGTAGTTCCCGTTTATCAGCGCAATTACGATTGAAAGGAATCGAATTGCCGGCAGCTCTTCCAGGACATCACGCGCATCGTGGATACACAGAACGAGCATTTCCTCGGCACCATCTGCTACAAAGTGGACGACAGCTATGAATTCTCCATCATCGACGGGCAGCAACGACTCACCAGCGTTACACTGCTTCTCAAGGCGCTGCATGACTCCATCGACGACGAAGACCTGAAGCAAGAAATCTCAACCTACCTTTTCAATAGCGGGCATAGCGCCGATACCGAATACCGTCGAGTCAAGCTGCATCTCAATGCCCGTGACGATGCGACCTATCACATCCTGCTCGGTAATGATGCCTCGACAGTCACCGACAAGCTTTCGCCAAGCCAAATCCAGTCGCACATCTGCCAGAACTATCTCCTGTTCTGCAAGCTGATTGAAGAGTTCATCGCGAACGGCGGACTTGCCGTCTCGCTTCTGGATGCTCTTGACAAACTCACCATCATCGAACTTGAAGTGCAACGGGAGAACCCGCAGGAAATCTTCGAAAGCCTGAACTCTACCGGTCTCGATCTGACGAACGTCGATCTACTAAGGAACTATCTGCTCATGCAGTTCTCGCATGAGCAACAAACCGACCTGTATCAATCATATTGGAGCAAAATCGAAGACAACGTCGGAGTGGGCAACATGGTGGCGTTCTTCATCGATTACCTGATCTTCAAAAGACGCACTGACAGCATCACTATCGCCGGGCGCAAGCTGCACATGACAGACAGGAATCTCTACGTTGCTTTTCGGGATTATTATCATTCGCTTCAGACACAATCGGACTATGAGAAAACTCGTGAGCTCTTTGCTGACATGAAACAGTGCTCAGAACTCTACCGGAACTTCATCTTCGGCCCAGACGACATCCCCGACCGCATGTCACCTCCACGCAAGCAGCTGTATTTCCTGTTGGAAATAATGGAAAGCAGAAAATGCAAGAGCCTTCTGCTCTACCTTTTCACCCTGCAACGCAATGGAATAATCGATGCCGAGACTCTCTACGATGCCATCAATGCCATCTCCAGCATGGCCTTTCGTTCGAAGATCTGCAAGGCAAAAGGCCTCAACGCCCAGTTTTCGGGGAACGTGATGTTGCGTCTGGACAAAGTCCAGGATCACTCGTCATTCATCGACGCTTTCTGGAGAGCAATCAGCATCGGCAAGAACGCATTCCGTTTCCCCACCGATGAAGAATTTGAACAGGCTCTTTTGCAAGATGATCTATATCAGACGCTGCGAAGCAAAGGCACGAAATACCTTCTCTACATGTATGAGTTGAACTCACCATATCGCAAAGGGTTGCCTTCGTTTTCAGACGATACTCTCTCTATTGAGCACATCATGCCTCAAACCCTCAACGAGGCTTGGCGTTCGGCTCTCGACGAGAAGACGATTGCCAACTACGATCTGCTGGTCACACGTCTCGGCAACCTTGCCCTTACCAACTACAACTCCGAGATGTCAAACAAAGGATTCGCAGAGAAAAAGACCCTGTACGCTCAGGCGAATTTCTATTACACGCGGGAGCTTGCCGACGAAAAGACGTGGAATGCGGACACCATTGAATCTCGAACTGCAAAGTTGGCGCGTGAGGCTCTGAAAATCTGGCCGCTGCCCAAACAGTATCAGCATGAAAGGCCATCTCTGGCATCACAACATACCCTGGATGAGGATTGCAACCAGTTCACTTTCACTAAACCCGCATCCCTGTATATCTTGGATGAAGAATTTCCTTTGAAATACTGGTCTGAAGCTCTTCCAATTGTCTGTAAACAGCTTCTGAAAGAAGATGCCGAGACCTTCGCTGCCATAGCAGATTCCGGACGCCTCGGCGCGCTGTTGTCCAAAGACGGGGGCACAAAATTGACGCCGAGAACATACACCCCGATTGGCTCCGGTATTTCCGTATACACCAGCCAATCTGCGGCGAATACCCTTTCAAGCCTGTTGAGAATCCTCAAAGAATTCGACGCCCAGACTGGTGATGACTACGAAAACAACGTGACTTTCGCGCTGAGACGAACCCGAGGTATGTGATCCAGGCTTTCCCAAGCTACATTGAGAATCGGTGTCACGGAGCATGACAGCACCGTGTCACCGATTCTCAGCAGCCTAAGAAGTACCAAGCCAGGATTGTCTCCACCCCAGCGACGAGCACCACGCCTGTTTCTTCAGCAATGTGCAGAATCTCACCGCCTACTCCTGAAGGCTCATCTTATACGCGATGAATCTTACTTCTTCCACTGCTTGTCAAGAAGGTACTTGCGGAAGTCCTCGTCGGTGATTTCCTTCTTGCCTTCCTTCTTGGCCTGCTTCGAAAGATAAATATAATCATCGGGCGACATCCATTGAGTATCAATGCCGTCATTCTTATTATCATTCTTGTCCTTGCTCATTTTCTGTTCCTCCTTATAGTTGTTTGGCCTAGGATCCTCCTTGCGCTTGCGAGAACCACTGTTTGTGTTGTCAAGGAACGAGGATTCATACACCAACACTTGGAGCATAACTTCATCCCCTTCTCCCAGTAGCCATCGGAGGCATCCGTCTTAGCAGACGCCCGTCACTCACTTCCAGTCATGTCATCATCGTCGTCGTCCCAATCCTTGGAATCGTCGGACGAGGTGGCGCTGCCGATCGCGCCGCCAATCGCGCGGCCGCCAACGCCCGCGCCGCTGCCATAGCCTGTGCCACCCCGCGCGCCACTACCGGCACCCGCACTCTCAGCACCAACCTTCGAATAATCCCACTCGCGCGATTTGGAGAGCATGTAGAACACGAGGGATGAGGATGACCACGCCGAACACGATGCCGGTGATGGCCCCGGTCGCGGTGGTATGCGCATAGAACGCGTCTAGGTCGTGGTCGTGATAGCGTTCGCCCACCATGTCGAGCACACCCTTGATGTACACGGCGTCGATGAACTGCGCGATGGCAACCGCGATGGTAGGGCCGATGGCGTCGAAGAAGTCAGGCCTCTCCTTCTTCGCGCTATCCACTAACCCCCATGCGAACAGGATTCCTATCCCGGCTATGAGCAGTCCGAGCGCGAGCATGAACGTGGCCAGGATGAAGTTGTTGAAGACCACGTTGATGAACGGTCGTCAGCGCCTGCCCCGGTGCGCTGGTGCAGATGATGGAGAACACGATGAGCGCGATGACGAACATCGCCATCATGATGCTGCCGATTGCTCCAAGAATCCCCATAATGGATCCCTTCTTTCTTATCCTGATATCCTTATCCACCCCGCTAGGCCATGATGATGTAGAGCGTGTACCGGTTGCCGTCGGTCTTCCATATGGCGCGGTAGCCGGCCCACTCGGCGTGCGCCCACTGCCCATCGGTGAACGTGGTGCCCGTGCCATCTGGGGCTTCGATCCGTTTGAGCACGCGGGCGAGGATGAAGCCGGGCAGGTTCTCGTCTTCGATGTCGTTGAGTGACTCGCCCGTGCCGGTTGAAGCGTCGTAGGATGTGCGCGCCCATGTGCCGTCGACACCCAGGGCATCCTCATAGGGGTCGTTTTGCCACATATATTGCTTTTCGGTTTCGAAATATGCCTGCATGAGGCGTGTGTCGTCTTTGACTGAGCTGGTGGGCGTGTCGTTGACTATCGCGCCGAATAGTGCTTTTGGTGTGGCTTCGAGCTGGTCGACGGTTGTCTGCAGCTCTTCCTGCGTGTAGTCCACGGCCTGTGCTGCGTCGGTGGAGCTGGCCGATGGCGTGGCAGTTTGCGTGCTTTGCGTGGGCGTGGGCGTAGCCGTCTGTTAGCTTTGCGTGGGCGTGGACGTGGACGTCTGGCTGGTCGTGCCTTGCGTCTGCGTGGAGGCTGGTGCGGATGTCGCGGCGGTCTGGCTGGTCGTGCCGCATGCCGCGGCGCCGATGCAGAGCGTGGCGGCGAGTATGGCTGTCGCTGTGCGTGTTGCGTTTCTCATGGTGTTCTCCCCGGTAGCGGGGCATGGCGTCCGTGCCGTGCCCGTATGTACATGCTATACAGCGGTCGTGTCGGTTTGCGGAATGGTCGGGGTCCCGAGTGTTGCGATTGATAGGTTCATTATCGGCGGATAGCGCCGGACGATACTGAGAATTAGCTTCCTTCTCTCCAGATAGACTTGTGCGCCGACGGCACTGCGAGCGCCCGCTCCCCCGCGCACCTGTCTGTGCCTTCGGGAAGCAGCGCCTTCGGCGGCTCCTGGGAGGGGGTATGATGCCGGGTCGGGTTTGCGGTGACTCGTTGTTCGATGCCCGTGCAATGATGACATCGTCAATTCGGCACCGCGCGAACCAGCGGCGGCACAAACCGGCAGCGACGGACGCAGGAGGGCACATGGCGCGCTTTGCGATTCTCGACGAATACCTGCAGTCGATTACGGACCCCGAGCATCGCGCTGCCTTCGCCGGACTGCTCGGCCGCATCGAGCGAACCTGGCCTCAGCTCGAATGCGAGGTCAAATGGAACCAGCCGATGTACACGCATCACGCAACGTTCATCATCGGCTTCACGGCGCTGGCGCATCACATCACCGTGGGGCCCGAACGCCGCACGCTGGCGCATCTCATGCCGCGCATCGAGGAGCTGGGACTCGCCCACGGCACGAAGACGTTCCGCATCGGGTACGACGAACCCCAATGGGATCTGCTCTCCGACGCCATCGAATGGACCATCGCGGACAAGCGCGAAATCACGACTTTTTGGGACAATCGGCCCGTCGACCGCTGAATGCTCCCTCGGAACCGTCTTCTTACCGTTGGTATCCTTTATTCGTGTTCATGTTCGTGGAAGCGGGAAGAGAAACCGGAGGGATAGGAATGAACACACCGGATTTTCGCACGGAGCCGCGGCATGCGCGGCACGCGGCGCCCACGCATTCCGAGGCATACGACCCACTCGAGCAGCTGTGGTCCTTCGTCTCGTCCGCAGGCAATGCGGATGCCATTGTGTTCGACACTGAAACCACCGGCGTAGGCGGCGACGCGCGGATCATTGAAATCGGTGCGCTCCTGATTGCAGGCGGCGAGCCGATTTACGAATACGACCAGCTGATACAGCCTCACACGGCATTGTCTGCGGGCGTCACGGGCCTGACAGGAATCACGCAGTCCGATCTTGCGGATCAGCCGGACGCCGGGTTCATGATCCCTCCGTTCCTCACAGCCATACGTCCGCTGCTGCTCATCGGCCATAACGTCTCGTTCGACATCCACATGCTCAACCTCGAGGCCGACCTGCTGGGATGCCGGCACGTCTCCACCGACTACCGCGACACGCTCGCCCTCTCGCACCGCATGTTCCCCAACGCCCCGAGCCATTCGCTGCAGGAGGTGATGCGCCTCGTGGGCATCGACGAGGTCGAGGAGCACAGGGCGGTTTCCGATGCGCGCCACACATGGCGCTGCTGGCAGCGTCTTAACCAGATGGATCGGCCGGTGGTTCTTTCCGATGGGGAAGCCGAGGAATCGCGACGGCGCAGTGCGGCCTTGAGGCGGCGCCGCACGGGTGACTTCATGCGCAGCTCGTATCTGGGCTCGCACGACACCACCCCGGTGAACGCCCGGCCGGAAGGCGAGTCGATCGAGGACTTCACGTGCGGCGTCACCGTCTCCGGAGACACCAGGCATCAGGATGAGCTCTCGCGGTACGGATACGATGCGTGGCTGTGGGTGACGGTGACCCACGGCGTGATCGAATCGGGACGGAACTCGGGGCACCCGACGCTGTGCGTGTTTCTGGACGGCGAAGAGATCGGCCATATTCCCGCACTCCAGGAGGAGCGTCACCGCGGGCAGGTTCCGCCGGAGGGCGCCGTGATGATGGCGCACATCCCCAATTCGAAAAACGATAAGGAGAACGGCGTCTACCACCTCCGCCTCCAGATGCCCGCCGAAAACGACGATTGATGGGCCGGACGGCGATGAACAGACGCCGCAGCAGGGGACGCCGGCGCATCCTTCATACCACGCGTCCATCCTTCATACCACGCGTCCTAGAATCGTCATGCGAGCGCACCTGCCGCAATAAGTGCGGCAAGTGCCGGCAGCCATCCATTTAGCGGAATTTCACACAACCTCACAGAACCGACTCCCCATGCATCCACGTCGTCATGACCCCGCCTCCTCGCCAACCGCGCAATCGCCTGCCGGTCGAACTGCCACGCAAGTAACCGCATCCACGCG
Organism: uncultured Bifidobacteriaceae bacterium; assembly: GCA_964451025.1. Classification (GTDB taxonomy): domain Bacteria; phylum Actinomycetota; class Actinomycetes; order Actinomycetales; family Bifidobacteriaceae; genus Pseudoscardovia. The sequence goes on along the minus strand of CAYVHC010000036.1, from coordinate 5,110 downwards.
GCGGACCGACACGGAGACCACCGCCGCCGGCACGATCATAGGTCTGCTCGCCATCGTGCTGTGGGGCTTCATGGCCGGCCTCGTGCGCCTCGTGGCGGATTCCTTCGGGCCCACGCTCGGCTCCGCGCTCATCTACACGGTGGGCGGCGCGATGCTGCTGATCGTGCGGCGCCCGGAACCGCCCAGCCGTGCTCCCCGTCGTTACCTGCTTCTCGGCGGCCTCATGTTCGTGACGTACGAGGCGTCCATCTCGCTGTCCATCGGACTGGCGTCCACATCCGCGCAATCGGTGGAGGTCAGTCTTGTCAACTACCTGTGGCCCACGCTGCTCGTGCTGCTCACCGCGGCAATCTCTCGCCGCTCCGGCGCTGTGTGGCGCGCGCTGCCGGGGGCGGCGATCGCCACGGTGGGAGTGGCCATGGCGGTGTGCGGCGACAGCCTCGACGCGCGCTCGATGGCCGCGAACATCGCATCGAACCCGTTGCCCTTCGCGCTCGCATTCGCCGGCGCGCTCATCTGGTCGGTGTATGCGGCGGTGACGCCACGCATGGCGCACGGCTACGATGGCACCACTGTGTTTTTCTGCAGCGTGGCGGTGGTGTTGTGGGCGATCCACCTGGCGTCGCATGCCGGTCTGCCTGCGCAGGCGCCGGGCATCGGCGGCTATGCGGCACTGGTGGCGTGCGCGACGGCGATCGCCGGCGGATACGCGTGCTGGGGGCACGGCATGCTGCACGGCAATATGGAGGCGATGGCTATCGGGTCGTATGCCACGCCGCTGTTTTCCACCGCGTCGAGCACTCTGCTGCTGGGCGTGGCGCTCGGAGCGCCCTTCTGGATCGGCGTGGCGCTGGTGGTCGCGGGGTCGTTGCTCAACGTGTGGTTTGCGCGCCGCGCGGCGTAGCACGAGGCATGTGGAGGCGCGGGTCGCCATCGCCTGCTGGGTTCTCGCCTTTGCACGACCGCAGCAATCGCAACGCGAAGTGCCCTGCATCCCCCATGGGGAACGCAGGGCACTGTTTCCGTCGTTTGTTCGCAATGCCGCGCCAGCCCAAGCCGCACGCACACGATGCCAAGGCCTACCTATCGAGCCGTTTCACCAAAAGGTTGCACAGCGCCTGGCTGATGAACACGATGACGAGGATGATCAGCGTCGCAACGAGCGTCACATCGCCCTGGAACCTGTTGTATCCGCGAATGATCGCCAGGTCGCCCAGGCCGCCTCCGCCTACGACGCCCGCCATCGCCGAGAAAGCGATGACGTTGATGAAGGTCAGGGCGGAGACCCGGATGATCGGCACGCGGCCTTCGCGCAGGTACACGCGCCAGATGATGTCGAGGGTTCCGCATCCCCCGGCGCGCGCCGCCTCCACGATTCCGGGATCGACCTCCAGCAAGGCGTTCTCCACCTGTCGGGCGTAGAACGGGATCGTCGCGCACACGATGGGGACGATCATGGCGTTCGTGCCGATCGACGTATGCACGATCAGGCGGGTCAGGCCCACCAGCAGTGCCATGAGGATGATGAACGGTATAGACCTGAGGATGTTCACCGCCTTGTCAAGCACCTGATACAGCCATGGTGCGCTTTTGAGCCCTCCCGGGCGAGTCACCAGCAGCAGCACGCCGAGCGCCAGGCCGAGCGCATAGCCGATCAGCGTCGACACCAGGACCATGTAGACGGTCTCCCGCGTCGCCTCCCAGACCTGCGGCCACAGAAGCGACACATTGGGCAGAAGGCCATTGATGAAATCATTCATTGCCGTTCCCTCCTTCGTCATCGGAAACCGTGCCGTCGTTGGGAAGCGTGCCGGCCGCGAGCGCCACCCGCCCGCCGGATCCCGAGCCCGGCCCTTGGGCATCGGCGCCGGCCCCGTCCGCTTCCGCGTTCAGTTCATCGAAAGGCACCGCCTTCACCCCGACGCTGCCGAAGTAGCCCAATGCCTGTGCCACCGCGTCATCCGCCCCATCAAGGCTGACCAGGATCATGCCGACGGGGCTGTCGTTGACCACGTCGACGCTGCCGAACATGATGTTTCCCGTCACCCCGAAGCGACGGTGGATATCAGCCATGAGCGTCTCCTCGGTGCCTTCGCCGACGGCGGATAGCAGGAACAGCCGCCGTGCCGCGCGTTCCTTGGCGAACAGGGGATGCTCCCGGGCCAGGCCGATGCCCTTGCTCATGTTGCCCGACGTGTAGATGAACTCCTTCGCCAGCGCTGTCTTCGGGGACCTGAACACGTCCAGGATGTCCCCTTTCTCGATGACGCGCCCGCGGTCCACGACGGCGACCTTGGTGCAGATGTCCTTGACGACCTGCATCTCATGGGTGATGAGCACGATGGTCAGGCCAAGGTCCTCATTGAGCTTCTTGAGCAAGGCGAGGATGGAGCGGGTGGTGCGCGGGTCGAGGGCGCTCGTCGCCTCGTCGCACAGCAGCACCTGCGGGTCGCTCGCCAACGCTCTGGCTATGGCGACGCGCTGCTTCTGCCCTCCCGACAGCTGCCGGGGATAGGCGTGCGCTTTCTCCTCAATCCCCACCATCCGCAGAAGATCCAGCGCCTTGCGTTCGGCATCGCGGCGCGAGATGCGCTGGTGCTTGAGGGGAAACAGGACGTTGTCCAGCACCGTGCGGGAATTCATCAGATTAAAATGCTGGAAGATCATCCCGATCTTGCGGCGGATAGGCTTGAGCCGCCGCTCGCTGAGGGCCGATATCTCCTCGCCGGCGAAGGCGACGCTTCCCGAGGTGAGCCGCTGGAGCACGTTGATGGTGCGCACCAGCGTGCTCTTGCCTGCGCCGCTGAACCCGATGATTCCGTAGATGTCGTGCTCGTCGATGTCCAGGCTCACGTCATCGACCGCCTTGACGGTCTTGCCCTTGGTGCGGAACTCCACCGTCGCATTGCGAATCTCTATGAGATGATGCGACGGCGGATTGTGAGCCGGCCCGTGCGCCGCATCCCTGATGAGGCTTGCGCGAGTGTCTTGTGCTGTTGCCATGGCGTAGCATCCACCTCGGTCCTTAGCGGCGCTTGCCGTCGGCGACGCGCAGCAAAGCATCGGAAATCTCCGGCTCCCCTGCGAGGGCGTAATCCTCGAGCCCGGGGCTGAACGGGAGCGGGCAGAATCGAGCACCTACACGCACGATGGGCGCGTCGAGATACTCGAACGCGTGCTCGGCCACGCGCGCCGCGATCTCGCCTCCGAGTCCGCCCAGCTTGATTGCTTCGTGTGCGATGACGAGACGACCGGTCTTCTTCACCGAAGCGTAGATGGTGTCCATGTCGAGCGGGGCGATGGACCGCAGGTCAATGACCTCCACGCTCAGACCGTACCGGTCGTGCACCTGCTGGGCGGCGTGCAACGCCTTCGACAGCATCAGCGAATACGACACCAGCGTCACGTCCGTGCCTTCCCGCACGACCGCCGCCTTGCCCAGGTCGATGGGTTCGTCGTCGACAGGGACTTCGCCCTTGACCGGGAACAGCCCCTTGTTTTCGAAGTAGATCACCGGATCGGGGTCCTTTATGGCCGCTTTGAGCAGTGCCTTGCCCGTTCTCGGGTCCGACGGGGCGACCACGCGGATTCCGGGGATGTTGGAGAACCATGTCTCCAAGGACTGCGAATGCTGCGCGGCGCCATGCTTCATCAACCCGTCGGGGGCTCGCAGCACCAGCGACATCTGCGCCTGGCCGCCGAACATGTAATGCGCCTTCGCCATCTGGTTGAGGATCTCGTCCATGGCGATTCCGATGAAATCGGCGAAATGCAGGTCGATGACAGGCTTGGCTCCGGCGATTGCGGCGCCCACGCCCGCTCCGACCAGCGCGGTCTCCGAAATCGGGGTGTCGAGCACGCGGTCCCCGAACTCATCCTTCAGTCCCGCGAACTGGCCGAAGATGCCGCCTTGCTTGGCGATGTCCTCGCCGTAGACGAACACGGATTCATCGGCGCGCATCTCCTCGACCATCGCCTCGCGGGTCGCCTCGCCGAATGTTATGACTCGTTCACTCATCGATCTTCACCTCGCCTGCATACACGTCCTCCAGCGCCTCTTCCGGTTCCGGGAAGGGACTGGTGCGTGCGAATTCCAAAGCCTGTTCGAAGGCCTCGTCCAACTCTGCCTCCACCTGGTCGATGTCCTCCTGCGTCAGGATGCCGTCCAGCAGCATCTTGGTGCGGAAGCGGTCGATCGGATCGTTGTGCACGTGCACGTCCTGGACCTCCTCCTGCGTGCGGTAACGCTGCGGGTCCCCCAGGAAGTGGCCTTCGATGCGGTATGTCTTGCATTCGAGGATCGACGGCCCTTCGCCGCGGCGGGCGCGTTCGATGAGCGACGCGGATGCCGTGCGCACGGCCTCCACGTCGTTTCCGTCGACGCTGACTCCGGGGATGCCATACCCCGCGGCGCGAATCGAGAGGTAATCCACGTTCTTGATGTCGTTGAAACGCGTCGTCGACGCCCACGCGTTGTTCTCGCACACATAGACCACCGGCAGCTTCCACGACGCCGCCAGGTTCACCGCCTCGTGGAAGGTACCGCGGCTGGAGGCGCCGTCGCCGAAGAAGCAGACCGCGACTTCGCTGCCGTGGCGCTGCTTGATCGCCAGCGCGGCGCCGGTCGCGATGTTGAACCCGCCGCCGACGACACCGTTGGCGCCCAGCATGCCAACGCTGAAATCGGCCAGGTGCATCGAGCCTCCCTTGCCCTTGCAATACCCGGTGCGCTTGCCGAACAGTTCCGCGAACGAACGATCCAGCCGCGCTCCCTTGGCCAGGGTGTGCCCGTGGCCGCGGTGCGTGCTGGTGACGTAATCCTTGTGCGTCAGGTTGCTGCACACCCCCGTCGCCACGGCCTCCTCCCCGATGTACAAGTGCGCAGGCCCCAGAATCTCCGTTCCGTGCAGCCGCTTGACCGTCTCTTCGAAGCGACGAATCTTGCGCATGGTCGTATAAAACCCCTTGGCTTGTTCCGTTGTCAATGGCTCAGCCATGATGTTGCCTTTCTGCAATTGCCGTTCTCCGGCTGCTGTGGTGCAATCCCGCGCCGTGCTGCCGCGGCCGCGATGCGACGGCGCGGGATTGCACCACAGCAGCCGGAGAACGG
>CAYVHC010000035.1:0-11841 GCA_964451025.1 uncultured Bifidobacteriaceae bacterium | reverse complement strand
GCCCAGCGCGTGCCACCGATGTGAATCGGGCCGGTGGGGTTGGCAGAGACGAATTCCAGGTTGAGTGTGCGGCCTGCCAGATGGGTGTTGCGGCCAAACTGCGCGCCTTCCGCAAGCACTTGGTCCACGATGGCTGCCGCCGAGGCGGAATCCAGTGTGATGTTGATGAATCCGGGGCCGGCCACTTCGACGGAAGCGATGCCGTCAGCGGCAGAGAGACGGTCCGCGAACAGCTGCGCCAGGTCGCGCGGCTTCATCGCAGCCTTCTTGCCCAGCTGCATGGCGATGTTGGTCGCCCAGTCACCGTGGGAACGATCCTTAGGTCGCATCACCGTGACCTTAGCGGGAATCATGTCATCAGCCAACTGGCCTGCCTCACCAGAGGCGGCAAGGTCATGGGCTGTTCGTTCGATAATGCTTGCGAGTGCTTCAGGATTCATTCTTCAAAGTCTAGCGAGGGCGTTGCACAAGAGCCGTGTTTGCGCCTCCACGCCTGCCGGGCATAGAAGAAGCCGTAGCACAACGCCACGAACGGAAGCATCATGAGCAGCGTGCTGCGCTGCGTGGGATCCCACGCGACAAGCACCAACGAGAAGACACACAGCACAATCGCCACAATCGGCACGATCGGATACCCGGGAGCCTTGTATTCCAACGAATCCGTGGATGTGCCTTCGCGAGCCAACTGGCGGCGGAACAATATGTGGCACACCGCCACGGAAATCCACACCAGCAGTGTCGCGAGTCCGGATATCGCCACCAGCGCTAGGTAAACGGTGTCGGCGGCATACACGCTCGACAACAGCGCCAGCAGACCGCCTGCCAAGCTGATAAGCACGGCAAACACCGGCACGCCACGGAAATTTGTCTTGGCCAGCACCGACGGAATCATGTTTTCTTTAGCGAGGGACCACACCATGCGCGAGCACACATACAAGCCGGAATTCGCAGCGGACAACACGGCGGTGAGCACCACGGCATTCATGATGTCACCGGCGAACGGCATGCCGATGCTCTGGAACACAAGCACAAACGGGCTGGTATCCACGCCGGACTGCTGCCACGGAATCAACGCCGCCATGACGGCGATGGAGCCGATGAAGAAAATCGCCAGACGCAACACGGTCGTATGCACCGCCTTGGGAACGGCACGACCCGGATCCTTCGTTTCTCCTGCAGCCACGCCAATCACCTCAGTGCCGGAGAAAGCGAACACGACGGTGAGCAAGGTGGAAAACACCGGCACTATGCCATTGGGGAACCAGCCGTCATTCCAGAAATTCGACAATCCCGGCGCCGAGCTGCGCCCTGAAATGGGCAACACGCCCACAATGGCAAGCACACCTATGACGATGAACGCCACGATTGCGAGCACCTTGATGCTGGCGAACCAGAATTCCGCTTCGCCATACAAGCGCACCGACAGGATGTTGAGCAAAAACACAAGCACGATGAACGCCGCGCTCCACACCCATGCGGACGAATGGGGGAACCACCGTTGCATGAGCAATCCCGCCGCGGTGAATTCCGAGGCAAGCGCCACCGCCCAGTTGAGCCAATAAAGGATCGCAATGGTGAAGCCAGTGCCGGGGCCGATGAAGCGACGGGCATACAGGTGGAAGCTGCCGGCATAGGGCATGGCGACGGATAGTTCGCCCAGCGACAGCATGACGCAATAGACCAGAACGGAGCCGATGATGTAGGCAAGCACAGCGCCGAACGGACCGGCGTCATGAATCGTGTGACCGGAACTGACGAACAGGCCGGTGCCGATGACACCGCCCAGAGAGATCATCGTCAGATGGCGCGATTCCATGGAGCGCGTCAGCTGATCGTGCGCAGGCCTGCCCGGCTGGGTGTTGCCCGGCTGGGTGCTTCCCTGCTGAGTATTGTGCGAGCCATGGGCCTGTGTGTTGTCGTTCTGGGTCATGTGCCGTCCTTTTCTGCCTTTGTCATGGCTTCGGACGTGCGATGATTCCGCAAGAATCTGTGCACGTTCGAAGCCATGACCACGCACCTAACCGTAGACGCGGGGCACGAAAAATCGGCACAGCCTCACTCGGCTGCGATGGCGTCGATCTCCACAAGCGCGCCGGTGGGCAGGTCGTTGCCGCCGAACGCCACGCGCGCCGGCTTCACACCATTGCCGAACACCTTGGCATACTCAGCATCCACGGCCTTGAAATCAGCCACATCGTGCAGGTAAATCGTGGCGCGCACCACGCGGTCGGTGCCCAAGCCAGCCTCGGCGAGAATGTTCGTAATGTTCTTCAGCGACTGCGCAGCCTGCTCGGCCGCGGTGCTGCCGGCGAGCGTGCCGGTGGCGGGGTCGATGCCCAGCTGCCCGGAGACGAACACGAAGCCGTTGGCGCGCACTGCCTGGCTGTAAGCGCCCAGCGCCGCCGGTGCGTTCGAGGTAGCGATTGCTTCAAGATCTGCCATGATATGCCTTTCCGTAGAATCCTGAGAAGCCTTGACCGTGAGATCGCGTCAAAGCCTGTCCGCCGCGTTCCACGCGGTTTGCGCCGATACTATCACCGCAATTCACAGGAATCATCACCGATTCCACGTCATCGTGGCACCGCGCGCAGTGCCCCACGCCACAATCACATACAGGGAGACCAAGGCACGCAAAAAGAGAAAAAACACAGAGAAAAAGGAGAAAAACCCGAGAAAGACATGCATATGTGACATGCCTGTGACTTGTGGGCTTGATGGGATTCGAACCCACGACCTTCTGTTCCGGAGACAGACGCTCTATCCACTGAGCTACAAGCCCGTTGCATCGCATGCCGAGCACACCGCCACAGACGGTGCAATGGCACAACGCGCTGTCGCCACGCTACCACGATTCATCGCAGAACGCCAATGTGGCGACTGTGGCACATGGGTTCATCGCCCAATGAACCCATGCGCCGAACGGAATCCGCGCACCGAATCAGTACATCAGTGTCGCCAGACGGCGGCGTGCCTGCGCCACACGGGCGTCGGATGCCGGGCACATGGCGAAGTATTCCAGCAGGCGCGCACGCACCGGCTCCTTGTCGGCCGGATGCGTGGCAAGGAAGTCAAGCAAACGGTCGAAAGCGTCCTTGACCTGGCCGCCGATCATATCGACATCAGCCACATCCAGTTGCGCCTCCACATCGTCAGGCTTGGCAGCAGCCGCTTCGCGCACTGCGCGCACATCGGAAGCACCGTTGCGGGCGAGCAGCAGGCACTTCGAGTGCTCGCGCGCCGCACGCGCATCATGAGGATCGAGTTCCATCAAGTGGGCGTATTCCACCGCAGCTCCGGAATAATCCCCGGACTTGGCAAGCTCATCGGCTTGCTGATGCGCCTGGGGCACCCGTTCCTGCTCGGCGGCATCATCGGCGGATGCACCCTCATCGGCGGACTGATCGCCGTCACCGCTCATCGGAGCAGTGCCAGCCACGCCCGCCTGCTTTGCGACCTGCAGGATCTGAGGAATCACGGCATCCTCGATCTGCTGCATCTCTTGATCATGCGGCACACCTTCGAGGATCGGCATGGGCTGGCCGTTGATGAGCGCAAACAACGCAGGAGCACCCTTGATGCGCAACGCCTGCGCGATTTCGGGGCTTTCCGTCACATCGATGCGGGCGAGCTGCAGCTGGCCATCCTTGCCGTTGACGATGTCGGCAAGCTTGCGCGCCATGGGGAAGCACCGGTCATCGTTCTTGACCCACAGGAGCAGCAGGATCGGGAACGTGGCGGATGTGCGCACCATCGCCTCGAAGCTCGCCGTGGTGACATCAATCACATACTTGCCGGCCGAGGGGGCGCCGCCCTGCTCCCCTTCTTGGGCGCTGACCTTGTGCTTCAAGCCTTCAAGGTCCACAGCGCCCACCAGATTCATTGCAGAAAGATTCGGTTGTGGAGTTGCCATGCTTTCATCCTTTCGCATATGCATGCAATGCGCAAGCCACTTTCACCGCCCGCGTAGAGAAGACGGCGCAGAGAACTCACGACGCAGAGAACTCACGACGGTACCAGAAATCGCCCGCGTCAGACAGCCGACACCTGAATGGGCTGGCGCTGCGCGCCCACGGCACGCATCTGCTGGCCGGAATCCGCCGGCGGCACATACAACGCCACGGTGTTCACATACGTCACCTGAATCGTGCTGGTGGCCGTCGCCCCGCCGAACAGTGCGCGCTCGGCATCGGACGCCGGCAGAGCCTGCCGGTTGGAATCCAAGCGCCTCGTCCACACGGAATTGATGCGTCCAACCACGAGATCGCCGCCATCGGCGGTGCGCATGACCTCAATCTGCGCACCATCGGGCGAAAACACTTCTTCCTGGCTGAACGTGACACCGCTGGAGTTGAACGTCGCCTGGATTTTTTCTGCCACGGACTTCACGCTGTCGCGCAACTGGTCGTCTTCAAACTGCGGGGCATACTGGCTGGAATCGCGGTTTTGCAGTACGTCCGCGTATTGCGCAAGCGCATCCTTGGGAGTGGCGACCAATCCGCTGTCATCCACCGTGCCCAGCTGGCTGCCGTCCACGGAGAATGCCGGCATCGAAGCGTTCTGGAAGAGCGGGCACACTCCCCACAGCTTGTAGTTGCTGTGTGGGGAATCCTGCGTCATCACCAACAGACGCTGCGATTGCTGGTCGCTGGTGGTCGTGGTGAACGTGAAGATGGACCGCGGCCATGTGGTGGTAATGGGCAGGTTCACTTGGGAAGCGTCGGCAGGCAGTTCGGTGATGTCCGATGCATTGCCTGTGGCGGTGTAGACGGCTATTTCGCTGGTGCGCACGTCAAGTTCCGGTCCCGTCACTCGCGAGGCGAGCTTCGAGGCGTCATGATTCGCGGTTGCCTCGTTCACCACGTCGAGTATGCGAGCGCGAATCGCTTTCTCCTGGTCCTCGGTGACAGCCGTCTCGACGTTCTGAGTATTGGACGTGAGCTGCCCCATGCGCGTTTGCACAGTCGGCAGCGGCTCGGAACATGCAGCAACCGAGCCGAGTAAGCACATGGACAGGAATGTCGCCGCGGCTTTCTTGGCCGAGCGTCGTGTGAATGCATGTCGTGATGTCACAGCTGGGCTCCTTCCTCGTCGCCGGTGTGCTCAGTGGTCGGGGTTTCCTCCGTCTGGGTTTCCTCCGTCTGGGTTTCCTCCGTCTGGGATTCCTCCGCCGTGGATTCCTCCGCCGACTGTTCGCCTGTCGAAGCGTCCTCCGTCTGATCGCTGTTCATTGGGGCTGCATCGGCTTCAGCAGCGCTGTCCGCCGCCGAATCGCCGTCTGTTCCGGCATCCCCTGCTGCATCGTCATCCACCGTTCCGTCGTCCACCGTTCCGTCATTCTCGGTATTGCTGTGGGACGTCTCCGTGTCAACGGACGTATCGGCATGCCGCGGTTCAGGACGGAATTTTTCATTGGTGATTGCCGGCATGCTGCCAGTCGTCGCCACCACATCCTCCAGCACGGAACTTGCCGAAAGATCAGGGTTTTCATTCTGCAACTGATTGAAATAATCGCGGAAGTCCTGCACGGAATACGACGCCGTGATCTCACCCAGCTCGTCCTTGATCTCCACGCCCTGTCCATCGTTCACGTCGACGGACGACACCGTGTGGTTGTCTTCGTCGGCGGAAGCGGCCGACTGGGCGTCGCCACGGTGCGAGGTGAAGGACTTGTGACGCAGACGCATCATGACGGCGGTTTGCTCCCACAGCGGCACCTCATCCTCGCCTGCCACGCGCCTGCCGGCGTGTTCCCGTGAAAACACGGTGGCGGCGAGCACGGCAAGCAGCGCAAACAGCAGTGCGACGGCATAGAACGGCATTGCATAATTCGGCACGGAGTCACGATGCCAGCTCAAGGTAAGGGTGTATGGCTTCACCGCGGGATCCGACATGCCGGGATTCTCTGGATCAGATACAACGATCAAAGCATCCTGAGGATTGTACGTGATCGAATCAATGGAGATTTCGCCAGTGTCGCATGTCGCCTGGGTCCACAGATCGGAGTCCTTGAACGAGAGGCTGTCGGCGCCCTCAGCGGTATCTGCCTCACCGGTCTTCGCCTGCTGCGTTTGCAAGGCGCTCCATGATTCCATTCCGGAAACCTGCGTGTAGACCGCGCCATCAAGCCATGACGAGACGTCGTTCTGGTTCGATACCTCCATGCACAGCTGGGTGCTGGGGTCCGCCGCCTTCACATCCACGGTCACGGTGTCGTCCACGAGCTGCAAAACTCCGGGAATCGTCGCCAAGTATTGTGTGGATACCTGCGTTGTGCTTGCCGAAATTTCATGCTGCGGTTTCCATAGTGTGGAATTGAGTATTCCGAAAATCAACGAGATGACGGCGATGACGCCGAAAAGGGGCGTGATGACGCCCCGCATAATCGCCACGCGTTTGGAAGAGGCGCGTGACTTCGAATCCTTGCGCTTCGCATGCGCCTTGGCGTAGGCGGAATCCGACGTCGCGTCATTGCCGTCCTTGCTGGAATCATCATGCTTGGCAAAGTCAAACGAGCCACCGAAGGGATTGCTCACATGCATCTCGGTGAACGGCATGGCAAAAGACGGCTTGTCCGCTGTCTCGTCTGCATGCACCGACTCGTCGGTTTGCGCTGGCTCATCGGTCTGCGCTGGCTCATCGGTCTGCGCTGGCTCGTCGGTCTGCGCTGGCTTATCAGTTTGTGATGCCCCATCGGCCTGTGCTGCTGCGAAAAATGCAGTCTCATCCGGCTGCGTGGATGCGTCCGGCTGAGGCATGGACGCCACCGGGTCCTGCGCCGCCGAATCCTGTGCTGTCGCGGTGGCAGGCATCTCATCACGCTGACTGGCGTCAGCCCCAACGCCACCCTGATCATCCTGGCCACCGGTAGCAGCCCCGGTGTCATCCGATGTCAGGCCAGAGAATTCATCGTGCATGGAAAGTGTGCCCAGCGTGGAATTATCGAACGAAATCCCGTGATATGGACCATCATCATGCGGCTCATTGTGTGCAGCCGGTGTATCCCCGCCAGCAGGGAAGTCGAACACCGGCTCATCGGGGTTCGACCGGCTGCCATCAGGGGAATAGGCATCGTCTTGTGGGCTCATATCGTTCATGTCGATAAATTTTACCAACCGCCCCCAACCCGACGAATTGTGGCAATTCCCCGCGGCCAATGGAAAGAATCCCCCTCGCCGATCCAACCGCCCATCGCCTGCAGAAAGCCACATCGACTGGGCAAGGCATCTACTACGATTTACCACATGGCACTTAATACAACATTGCTGAAACGCCTTGCAGCGCTGGGTTGCGCTTGTGCATTGAGCCTTGGAACCAGCGCGTGCGGCTCCAAGCAGGCCTCCACCACATCCAGCCCCACCGCTTCCACAAGCTTCACCCACATGGACGGCATCACCGCCACCGGAAACCTGGGCGAGCAGCCTACTGTTTCTTTTGATTCGCTGCCATACACCGTGCACAACAACTCGTACGCGATCTTGCAAACCGGCGATGGCGACACCGTGCAGGACGGCCAGCGCATCTGCCTGCAAAACATGTTCGTCAACACCGACGACGGTTCCGTGCTGTCGTCCTCCTGGGGATCCGACCCCGTGGACTGCGCCACGATCACCCAGTCACAAACGCCTTCCGATTATTACGGGCTGCTCGTCGGGCAGAAAGTGCACACGACCATCGCCATCGGCTACAACCTTGACGAAACGAGCTCCTCCTCGAAATCCAATTCGGCAGCCACCGCCACAAATTCCGCGCAACGCCTCGCGGACGCGTCAGCAGCCAGCACCGGCTTGTCGTCGCTCGCCGCGCTCAATGATTTCACCGCGACCGTCGTCGACGATGAATCACCGTCCGCCAGCGCGTCCAGCTCAGATTCCGCCAGCGCGTCGGGTTCCGCCAGTGCAAATTCCACTGACTCGTCAAGCTCCGATTCGACCAGTTCCACCAATGTCAACAGCCATTACCTGTGGGTGTTCACGATCATGAGCGCCACGCAGCCGGTCACCCATGCTGAGGGCACCGAGGTCACGGATCTGCCCAGCGGACTGCCCACCGTCACGCGCGACGCTTCCACTGGTCAGCCGTCCATCGATGTGAGCACCTACAGCGGTTCGACGACCAGCCTCGTGTCGCAGACGCTCATCCAAGGCACCGGCGCCACCGTGCAGCAAGGCGACACGCTCGACGTCATGTACAGCGGCTGGCTGACGGATGGCAAGCAGTTTGACTCCAACTGGTCAAGCGGCACGTCCACACAGCTGACGATGAGTGAGGATTCGGTCATCAAGGGCTTTATGCAGGGTCTTGTTGGACAGAAGGTCGGCTCCCAAGTGCTGCTGATCATTCCGCCGGACTTGGGCTATGGCTCCACCGCGCAGGGATCGATTCCGGCAAATTCCACGCTCATCTTCGTGGTCGACATCCTCTATTCCAGCAGCAGCAAGTGATAGCGGGCAAGCGATGGCGCGGCAAGTGACAGCGAAAAGCGTCACAGCCGACAATTGACGACGCACGCTCCTCTCCATGAGCGCCGACCGCCCATTGCACCAGCAATCGGCCACGCCCCGCGAGGCGTGATATCACAAGGCGGCGTTGCATCAGGTTTCCCTCCTGATGCAACGCCGCCTTCCTTGTTGTTATTGCTTTATCGGGCTGTGTTACCGCGCCATCTCATCGCACTATCTCATCGGGCCATGGGTTCCCACGAGAGAATCAAAACAGCGTGATGTCGCCGGAATCCTGCTGCTTCATATCGTCATAATCCAAAATCAGGCATTCAAAACCACGCTCGGTCGCCAACACCCGCGCCTGCGGAGTGATGGTCTGGGCGGCAAAAATCCCCCGGACCGGCGCAAGCAAGGGATCGCGGTTGAGCAGCTTGCAATACCGCGTCAGTTGCTCCACTCCATCGATGCCGCCGTGGCGCTTGATTTCTATGGCAACATGAGTACCATCGGCGTCCTTCGCCATGATGTCGACCGGACCAATCGCCGTGGGATATTCGCGCCGCACGAGTTGTGCGCCTGCGCCGATGCGTTCGATCTGTTCGGCGAGGAAACGCTGCAGGTGGTCTTCCACGCCATCCTTGACAAGTCCGGGATCGACACCCAGGTCGAAGCTTTGGTCGGAATGCACCGTGTAGATGGCAATCGTGAGGATGTCCGGCCCTTTGTTGGCGCATGCACGCAGAAAAGCGACCGGCATGGAGTGCGGATCCTGCGACGTTGAGCCTTCCGTGCGCGGCCCCTCAGTCGAGGGGCTGCTCGCGCAGTTGTCGGTGGAAGTGTCTGCTTCGTTGTCTGAGGAATCGGGAGCAGATTCATCTGCATCACAATCGGCGTCGTCCGCGTCATCATCCACGTAGACATCCCTCAGCAGCGACTTCCACCTTTCGCTGGACGGATTGTATTCATGCACTGTGCACGGCGCAGCCATCCAATTAAGCGGCTTGTAAGACCCCAGTTCAGAAAAAATCAGCACACTGGAATCCGCTTTCACCAGGATGACACGCGTGGCGCGCGGCAGCATCGCGTTGAGGCGGCCTGAATATACCGCGGAACAATCGGCAACAATGATTCGCACACAAGCAGTATACGGGAGGCGCCTACGGGCAGGCGCATCGCACAGCGCGCGGCGTACGGCGCACGGCGCACCTAGCAGAAAACTGCAAGCTATTGCGTCGCGCAGAAAACGCCGATCACAGCAGTTAAGCGTGTAACCACCGTATCGCTGAGGCACTTATACCGTGTGGACCACGAGGGCATTGCCATCCAGCTCATCCCGGTGCTCACGCTTTGTTGGCTTCGGCAGCGGCACGCTCGGCATTCATCTGCGCACGATACTGCTGCGCTTTTTCCTCCCAGTATTTGCGATCGGCATCGCTGATCTGCCGAATCACATGGCAGGGGTTGCCCACCGCCACCGAATGCGACGGAATGTCATGCACGACAACGCTGCCTGCGCCAATTACCACATCGGAACCAATCGTCACGCCCGGGCAGACAACCACATTGCCGCCGAACCACACATCATCGCCGATTGTGATAGGCCGTCCGCCTTCCAGCCCTTCGCCGCGCACACGGGCATCGATGGGATGATACGGGGTATACAGCCCAACACGCGGACCGAAGAACACATTGTTCCCAATGGTGATGGGCGCCACGTCGAGGAAGATGCAGTCGAAGTTCGTGTAGAAATTATCACCGACCCGCGTGTTGCAACCATAATCGCAGTGGAATGGCGGCTCCACATAGCAATTCTTGCCTGTCGAGCCAAAAAGTTCACGGATAATGCTGGCTCTCAGCTCGAAGGCGTCGTAAGGCGTGTCGTTGAACTCACGCTCCAACTTGCGTTTTTTCAAGCGCATCGCGTTCAGTTCCGGATCATCGGCAAAGTACAGCTCGCCAGCAAGCATGCGTTCTTTCTCGCTCATACCGCCAAGCCTACAGGGCGACGCGCCTACCAGCGCGCTAATGTGCCAGCCATCGCGCGCACATTGCAGCCGAAACAGTGTGGACATTCCAACCGATGCAGCATCCTCCCGCTTCTCACTAAAAATGGCTCTAGGCGTGAGTCCATGCTCACACCCAGAGCCATTGCTAGAAGACAACAGCGGAATCAACCGCTTCGCGGATGCCTGTCCGGAAGGCAAAGCCAGCAGCCGACGCAATCGCACCGGTCGATGTCAGCCGACCGCTAGTCGCAATAACCGTCAGCCACCGCCAATCGCCACCAATAGCAGCAACCAGCCGTCACCGACCGCCGCCAGCAACCACCAGCCGCTTTCAGCAACCGGCAGTCGCCAGCAGTCGCCGCTAGGCTCAGTCGGCATCCTCCGCATCCGCAGCATCCGCCGCGTCTGCATTGCCGATCTCGTCATAGCTGGAATCAGAGACCGCCACGGTCATGGAATTGGAGTCAAAGGCAGCAAACCCATCAGAGACCGTGAACAAGTGGTCGTGCCCGCTCGTGCTGTGCACACGCACGGTGCCGTGGTTGATCACCGTCAGGATCGGCTCGTGGTCAGGCAGAATTCCCATCTGCCCGGCCGAAGCCGGAATGACCACAGAATACGCAGTACCGTTCCACACGGGGCGGTCGGCAGCCACGATAGTGACTTTCATGGTGGGTTTATCGCTTGCCATTACGCATCCAGTTCCTTCTTCATGTCGTGCCAACGACGCTCAAGGTCGTCGATGCCACCGATTCCGGAGAACGCCTGCACCGGGACGTCGTCATACACGCCATCGCAGATGCGGGTGAAGGCCTCGATGGTCTCGTCGGCAGGCACGTAGGAGCCCGGGCGACCCGTGAACTTCTCAGCAACGTAGAAGTTCTGACCGAGGAACTGCTCGATACGACGTGCGCGTGCAACGGTCGTTTTGTCTTCCTCGCCGAGCTCGTCGATACCGATCAGGGCGATGATGTCCTGCAGCTCCTTGTTACGCTGCAAAATCGCCTTGACGCGGTTGGCGCACTCGTAGTGAGCCTGGCCGACGTAACGCGGGTCGAGGATTCGAGACGTGGATGCCAGCGGATCGACGGCGGGGTAAATGCCCTTTGCCGCGATGTCGCGGGACAGCTCGGTCGTTGCATCCAAGTGAGCGAACGTCGTTGCCGGGGCCGGGTCCGTGTAATCATCGGCAGGCACGTAGATAGCCTGCAGAGACGTGATGGAGTGGCCTCGGGTCGACGTGATGCGCTCCTGGAGGGCGCCCATCTCATCGGCCAGATTCGGCTGGTAACCCACGGCGGACGGCATACGGCCCAGCAAGGTGGACACCTCGGAGCCAGCCTGCGTGAAGCGGAAGATGTTGTCGATGAACAGCAACACATCCTGGTTCTGCA
>CAYVHC010000034.1:0-12041 GCA_964451025.1 uncultured Bifidobacteriaceae bacterium | reverse complement strand
TCGTGCCGTCGAGCGGGCACAGGCTCCAATATCGGTTACCCGGCGTGAGGTCGGCGCCGCCATCCTCCCAGAAGCCGTTCAGCGGGTCGATGGCGCTCACCTCGGCACGCAACATGCTCATGATGGTGTCGCTCAGATCGGTGGTGAACGCCGCCCCAGGCTCGTCCTGCTTGGCTTGCGTGCCATGCGGCCGCAGCTGCGAGCGCATCACCTGGTCACCCACATGGTTAGCCACCGTGGAGATTTCGAATGTCAGCGAGCGAAGGAGATTCGTGTCGGACGTGTTGAGCGCACGCTCGGCGTCCACGGAGTCACTGCGCTGGCTCGAAGGCAGTGACGGATTGGGATTGATGATGTTCGCCATACGTCTTGTCCTTTCCAACGGGCCGCGTGTGACACAGCAGCCCGCGCATCATGGGGTATCTGGGTTATCGTGCGTTCCGCAGCGCAGCCATGCCGATCCCAATTCGGCTGACATGCGCAGTGCGCAGACGCGGCAAGCGCAATGCTGGCGCATGCATGCTCATGGCTTCCATGTGACCGTTCTCCGCATGTGTCCTCATGCGTGTCACCTCATGCGTGTCACCATGTGTATCACCGCATGAGGGATGTCTCGGTGCGTCTTCTTATTGCGCGTGCCGCGTTTTCTGGCTTTCGCTGCGTGATTCTTGTGTCTTTCTTTGATTAACACAATCCATTTTATCCGCCGTCATGCCCATAACCATGCATGGCGATGCCAGACACGCTGACGTGTCGCACCACATTGCGCAGACGAACACCATTGCGCACGTGAACACCTGTCGCAACGTCAGGCGTTCACGCGTTCCGCCTGTGTTCTGAGACTCTGCGCGCTGTGACTCTGCGCCTTAGGATTCCGCCTTCCACGATTCGAGGAATTGCCGCACCTGTTCACCATAGGCTGATTCAGTATGCCCGCAGGGGTCGGAGCAATCGATCACATGCAATGCTCCGTCCGTGTCACGCACCGTGATTCGGCTCCAACCCGCCGAATACACGGCCTGAGGGCACGACCCCACCAAGACGCCCCGCAGCCAGGCGCGGGTGTTTGCCGGAGGAGCCCCCGCGGCGGCGAGGATTTTCTGCGGTTCCACCAGGGACTGCGCACGCCGCCGCACCGTTTCGAACACCGACCCCTTGGGATCCAGCGCCGCCCATGCGATGTCTATGGCACGCAGGCGGGCATCGGACCACGGCAGCGAGCGCCTGTTGCGCAACGATTGCATCACCTGCCATTTGAGCAGCCATTCCAGCCTGCCCGCTTCATCAGAAAGCCCCAGACGTTCGTCCTCGTCTGCGTTCATGACGCGCCCGATGTCCGTCAGCGCCACACCCCACATATGCATGATGCGCGCCGTGTCTTCATCCGGCCACAGCGGCTCCCCCACGGAGGTGCAGCCCCAGATCTGCGATGCCGTGGCATACACCTGGGAGCGCAACGCCACCTGTATCTGCCAAGCGGTGCGCGTGGTGCCGTCCGCCATGTGCAGCGGCACGCGCAGCGTCAGGTCGTGCGACACCGTGTGCATGGCTTCCACAGGATCGACAAGGGTCAGGTGCCGCAATGTCTGTGCGGTGTCGAAGCCTGCGGCGTCCAGCGCCCCGGCGAGCCACACGATGATGGCTGTGGTGCCCAGCTTGAGAACCTCCGGCACGTCCATGCGGTTGGCGTCTCCGGCGATCACATGGAACCGACGGAATTGCTCCGCGGCATGGGATTCATCCCGTGTGTTGACAATCGGACGGTCGAATGTGGTCTGCAACCCGATTTTCGAGTGGAAGAAATCCGCCCTTTGGGACAGCTGGAAGCCCTCGCCCTCCGATTTCTCTCCAATGCCCACGCGCCCGGCACCGGTGAAGATCTGCCGGGTTACCGCATGAGTGGTGAACAATGCCGCGACTGTGTCGAACGGCACGGCGCGGGGCATGAGGTAGTTTTCGTGAGCGCCCCAGCTGGCGCCCTTGCCGTCCGTGTTGTTGCGATGCAGCACAATGCTCCTGCCGGTGCGCTGGGAAGCGAGCCGCGCCGCACGAAGCATCAATTCGTCGCCCGCGCGGTCATACAGCAGTGCTTCGAAAGGACCGATGCATTCGGGCGCGGAATATTCAGGATGCGCATGATCCACATAGATGCGCGCTCCGTTGGCCTGGAGCCGGTTCGTGGCGCGCAACTGAGGGGAATCCGTCAGCATGCTCGGATCGGCTTGGGCGCGCTGCAGCCTCATGCCACGCGCATCGTTCACCGGATCCTCCATGCCGTAATCCCAACGGATTGCCGCTGCCTGCCCCTCACCTGCCGCGGCAATGACATCATGACTCAGTTCAATCGGATTGGCATGGGGATCGGTCTTGTCGCTGACGGCATATTCGGTTTCGATGCCGATGACGCCCATGGGGCTGCGTGCCGGCGAGGTGGAAGAATGGTCGGGCGCCTTGCACGGCCTTGGGGGGACGATGCCCTGCTGCGGATCGATGCGCGGCGTTGTGCCGGCGGCATCCAAACCCGAATATGCCGTATCCGGATTCGTGTTTTCAGAGCTTTCAAGCGTCATTTGATGCCTCCGTCCTCCGTAAAGCTCGCGCCACCGCCCGTGGGCACCGTGTCGCCCGAGGAGAGCACCACTTGCGCCACGTCGTCGCCAATGCCGGCGATGCGCGCCCACTGCTTCACATTCTGCGACGTATACGCCTGGCTTGCGGCATCCGAGGATTCGACGAATTCCTGCTGCACCGCCTCAAGCAGGTCGCGTTTGGTCAATGCCGCGGCCTCGTCCTGCCCTAGGGAACGCTTGAGAGCGCTCATCTTCGCACGGTCCACGATGCTGCGCAGCATCGCTCCGGATGCCAGCTCCGTCAGGAACACATCATGGCGCACGCCTTCGGAGTTGTACACGGCGCAGATATGCCGGCGATGTGATTTCTCATATACATCGTCCACCACCGCGTCGATGAGCCCTTCAACGGTCTCGCCCGGCGCTATAGGCAGGTCCGCGGTGATGTAACGGCCTAGGATATCCGCCGCCGCGGAACGATCCGGCCGATCGATGCGCACTTTGACATCCAGACGCCCCGGCCGCAACACAGCAGGGTCAATCATGTCCACGCGATTCGATGCGCCGATCACCACGACGTTGTGCAACGCCTCGATGCCATCGAGCTCACTGAGGAACTGAGGCACAAGAGTCGTCTCCACATCCGAAGACACACCACTGCCACGGGTGCGCAGCAGCGAATCCATCTCATCGATGAACACGATGACCGGCACCCCTTGAGCCGCCCGTTCGCGCGCCCGGGCGAACACAAGGCGCATGATGCGCTCCGCCTCGCCCACGTATTTGCTCAAAATCTCCGGCCCCTTGACCGACAGGAACACGCCCGGCGCCACGCCGCTTCCGGAATCGCCAAAGCCTTGGGACAATGAATGCGCAATGGCCTTGGCGATGAGGGTCTTGCCATTGCCGGGCGGGCCATACAACAGCACGCCCTGCGGGGGACGCAGACCGTAATGCTCATACAGGTCGCGGTGCAGGAACGGCATCTCCACGGCATCGCGGATGCGTTCAATCTGGCGGTCAAGCCCGCCGATGTCGTCGAATGTCACGTCCGGCGCCTCTTCGAGCACCAAATCGTCAACATCCTCGCGCGGAAGCGTCTCCACGGCATACACGCCCGTGGAATCCACCATCACGTCGTCTCCCACCGCAAGGTCGAGATTCGTCAGCGCAGCCCCGCGCAATGCGACGCTGCGCCCGCCGGCGGAATCCTCCAGCACCAGTCGGCCGGCACCCAGCAGACCCTTCACACGGCGCACGGAACCTGCACGCGGCATTCCGCATGCCCGCACCAGCACCAGGCTGTCGTTGAGCAGCACTTCCTCCCCCGGCTGAAGCCTATCGACGCGCACCTGAGGCGATACCACCACGATCATGCGGCGCGTTCCTTGCGCGACTTCCGCCGTGGCTTTCTGCTCCCCGCGATCGATCGTGGCTTCATCCACCCGTATGAACATCGCATACGTCATCGGCGGATGTGCCAGATTGTTGAGTCGCGTGCGGGCGTCGCTCAGTTCCTGGCCTGCCTTCGTCAATGCCGTAGCAAGGGCATGATTGCGCTCCCTCAATGCATCGAGCTGCCCGGCAAGATCTTCCAGTCGATCGACCATGTTCGCTCCTTGCTCGTCCGATGAGCCCTTGTGATCCGAACTCATGCGATTCAGGCCATCGCAGCCTGCCCCACCAGCCTATACAACCTGCAGCGCAAACCGAAAGCCGATCGTCACGCCGCATGTCGCTTCGACTCTACCGTGTGCGCGGCGCGCCTTTCCCAAAATTCAGCTCACGTGTAGAATTGTTATGTTTTCCGTTGATGTTTTCCGTTGAAAACGCACTGTCGGCCAACAGGCAGATAGACCAACAGGCAGATACATACAAACAGATAACAGACACGAAACAGACATACCGCGCCGATTGCACGCATACAATCCGCCGTCCGCGTATCACGCGGAAACCGGCACTACCCGAAAGCGACATATGATCCAGCCCCTGCACACCAACGCCACGCCATCGCGCCTTGTGGTGATGGATATCGATTCCACGCTCATTGACGAGGAGGTCATTGACCTTCTGGGCGATGCCTCTGGCCATGGGGACCTCATTGCGGACATCACCGAGCGCGCCATGCGCGGCGAGATCGACTTCAAGCAGGCGCTGCGCGAACGCGTCGCCCTTCTCAAAGGGCTGTCCACCGATGTGTTCGCCCATGTGCTGTCGCAGACGCATTTCACCAACGGCGCGCTGGATTTCGTGAACGAATGCCATAGGCGTGGTTGGAAGGTCGGAGTGGTCTCCGGGGGTTTCCACGAAGTCGCTGATTCACTTGTGGAGCAAGCGCATCTCGATCATTGCCTCGCCAACAGACTCATGGTGCGCGACGGCCGTCTCACGGGCGAAGTGGACGGTGACATCGTGACGAAGGAATCCAAGCTGGCCGCCTTGCGCGCATGGGCTCAATCGGATGGCGTGCCGATGGACCGCACCATCGCCATCGGCGACGGCGCGAACGACATCCCGATGATTCTCGCTTCCGGCATCGGCATCGCATTCTGCGCAAAGCCTGTGGTGCAGCAGGCTGCTCCCCACAGCATCACGAAGCGCGACCTGCGCCTCGCCTTGCCCATCATCGACGCAGAAGACCGCTGACGAACACCGAAACTGGCGCCACAACCGATACCACGTATAGGCGCTGCCCTGCGTGCACGGGCGTCGCCTGATTGCTCATTTCGGTGTTCGTTAACCATGGCGTTCGATAACCGTGGTGTTCGCCGTCGTGTTCATTCGTCATGGTTCCTTAGCTGCGAGCATGATTGGCTCCGGTGGTTAGCACGAAAACGCATATCGGTCAAGTAAACATCTCGAACATAAATATCGAATATTTACCTTCACTGACATGAACGATTCCTGCGTTGTCACCCATCGTCGCGACGCATGCCCTCGCCCGACGGACATTCATCACCATGACAGAAATCGAACATTTTACTCGCCGTTTGACATCCGTCATCCGTTCGAGCGACACGCCGCGACACACCTTGAAATTTCAACGGTCAGCCGCCATGGCGACACGCCGAGAGGAGAAGTTTTTCCTTTACCATCGTTGATTACGCGCAATGGATTTTCAGACTTTGCCCAGATTGTCACGATGGCAAGAAAAGCCACATATCCCAAGGGTTTCCGCCGTTCATTCACGCTTGTCTCCACTATTGTTTACTAGTAAACAGACCCATATGTATTATTTTTTGCTATACAATTCACCGTTTTTTGTGTACTTTTTGACTGATTATATGGATTCGTGTACTTCATAGGGAAGTGCGACGGCTATAGTTAAAGGCAACAGCAAAGAGCAACTCCATTAACACTTTGCTGGGATGAGAATTTAACTGCGGTTCAAGAACCGCAAGCGTCAATCACTTCGGTGATTGTAAAACAAAGGGTCTATTTTCAACTCCCTATCACTCGGATTCTTTGTTTATGCGCTTGTGAGGACGGTATCGCAGCCGGAAGCATGAGGTTTTGTCTCTCCCTTTCCCCTCTACGCTTCCAGATTCTCGACAGGCAGGATTCGTTCTGCCGGATCCTGCGACAATGATGTCGCAGAGATTCTTTGAGCGGTCGCCATCTACTCCGGATGGCGACCCTTTTCTTTTTCTCTACCGCACGCGGCGCAAAACGCTGATGAACATCTGGTCCGTGCCGTGGATCTGTTCGAACAGCTGCACATCGCCGGAACCTTCCGGCACAGGGATGTGTGCACCATCGCGCACCACGTGTTTCAAAATGCCCCGGGCATCGCAACGAACGGCGGTGACATCGGCATTCTCCGTGGCATCGGCGAGCACGGCGTCCACCACACGGACGGTTTCATCCAGCACCGGCGAGCAGGTTACGTATGCCACGACCCCTCCGGGGCGCACCGCCCGCAAAGCAGAGGCCAACAGTCCTTTTTGCACTTCCGTCAGCGCGGCGATGTCGTCGGCCTGCTTGCGCCATCGCGCCTCAGGCCTGCGACGCAAAGCGCCAAGCCCCGAGCAGGGCGCATCCACCAAGACTCTGTCGAAAGAACCCGGCATTGCCTGGCCAAACTCCGCGCCATCGCGTTCGCTCACCTGATCGATGCCGTCCGGCACCGCGCTCACGTTCTCTCGCACCAATTGGGCACGATGATGGGATGGCTCGTTTGCCGTCACCTTGGCACCACGCATCGCGGCGAGACTTGCCAGCAACGCGGTTTTTCCACCCGGTCCGGCGCACATGTCAAGCCACCGGGCATCGGGATTCTCGGCACCTTTTGCAGACGCGCCACTGGGGTCGCTTCCATCCGCAACAGGTTCCAGTGGCGCGGCGGCGAGCACCAATGCAGCAAGCTGGGACCCTTCATCCTCCACGCCGGCACGATGCGAGCGCACAGCGGCGACCGACTGCGGCGCCACGCCCCTGACACGCAGCGCATAGGGGCTCCACATCCCCGGCTCGCAGTGTGCATCAGACGGAAGTTCCGCCCGCAGATCGCCCACCGTGATGAGGCCGGGACGCGCCACCAACGTCACGGCAGGCGGCTCATTGTCGCGTTCGAGCATCGCGCCAATGCCCATGCCATCCGTCGCCGAATCCGCATAACCCGATGCCTTCCATGAGTTGTCGAGTTCGCGCACCACCCAATCCGGATGGCTGTATCGAACACCCAGCCGTTGCACGGCATCTGATTGCGGTATGCGGGACACCACGATGGATTCCCACTCCTTGCGGTCGCGCCCCACGATGCGATGCATCACAGCGTTGACGAAACCACCGGCATGCGCGCCCACACGCCTCTTGGCGAGCGCCACCGTGCATGAGACTGCGGCATGATCGGGCACCCCCAGGAACAGCGCTTGGTAAGCGCCCAGTCGCAGCACGGTCAGGCACGGAGCGTCGATTGCATCGGCAGCGCGACGCGCTGCTGCGCACACAATGGCGTCAAGCAAGCGCATCCACCGCAGCGTGCCATACACCAAGTCGGTGGCGAACGCACGGTCCCTCGCGCTCATGCCGCTCGCCGCTACGACCTTCGGTGTCAGCAGGTTCGCATACGCGTCGTTACCCAGCACATCCGAAAGAATATCGAACGCCACCACGCGAGGATTGGCCGCCGTATGCCGTTGAGGCGCATGGCTCTGAGCATCGCCTCGCGCCTTGCCTTTTCCGCGGCCCTGCACATGGCCATTTGCATGGTTCTGTGCACGCATCCGCGGATGCTGAGAAGCACTCGGATCAGTCACAATACGCCTCCGGGGTCAGATGGGCGCCGCGCGCCCAATCGGCAGCCGGCATGCTGCGTTTGCCTTGCGGTTTCACACGCAGCAGTTCCAATGGCTGTGTGCGCGTGCACACCCACACGTGTTTTTTGCTCGCCACCAGCGCACCGGGTTTGCCGTGCGCAAGCCGCTCTGCAGCGTCGGCAGGCAGTGTGGAGGCGTCATCGACTGGCCGAGCGTCATCCACATGCAGTTTGACTCCGGCAACGTCTGCTTCCAAGGCACTAGCATGCATCATGCACCATGCGCCCGGCTCAGGCGTGCAGGCGCGAATCTGACGGTCCGCCGCGAACACCGGCACATCGAATCGAATGCGGGCGTCATCGGTGCGAATCTTCGCCGCCACTTCGAAGGCCCCTGGCTCTTGCGGCACGAGCACGGCGCGCCCCTGTGCCACAAGTTCCATCGCCGAACACAGCAGATGGCCGCCGTCTTCGGCAAGGCGCGCGAAAAGCTCTCCGCTTGTTTCATGTGCACCGATTTCCGTCGTGCTCTGGGCAAGGATCGGTCCTTCGTCCATGCCTTCCGTGATTCGGAACACGGTGACGCCGGTCAGCGTGTCACCGGACCAAATGGCGCGCTGCACCGGGGCGGCGCCACGCCATTGCGGCAGCAGGGAGAAATGGAGGTTATACCAGCCTTGCGGCATGGCGGCAAGCACTTGGGCGCTCAGGATGTTGCCATATGCCACGACCGCAGCAGCCTCGGCGCCAAACGCCGCCAAATCCTCCAAGAAACCCGGGTCGCGGGGATTCTTGTCAAGCACCGGGATGCCCAGTTCCTGTGCTGCGACCTTGACGGGGCTGGGAGCCAGCTTCCTGCCTCGGCCTTGTGGCGCATCCGGACGGGTAAGCACACCCACGACCTCGATATCGCCGCCGGCCTGGGCAAGCAACCGCAGCGAGGTGACCGCCACGTCAGGCGTCCCTGCAAACACAATCCTCATAAACGCTCCTTAAAACTCACGACGAAACGAACGGCGCCAGCGGCCGTCGGACGCTTACGGCACCATGCGGATGGCGCACCGCCGCCGACAGTGACAACAACCACGCTCAATGCATGGCAACATGCCAACCCCAGTGGCCGGCATACGCTCATGCGACGAATGGAATCAGCTTACCGCGTCGCCCGGCTGGGCATTCCCTGCGGGAATCCGCACACCTGCCCGGACGAGAGTGCTGCGCAACATGCTATGGTCACCGCCAAAACGGATGGCGCGCAGCCCCGCGGAATTGGCGGCAGCCACGTTCGCCGGCTTGTCATCGACGAACACCGCATGGTCGCGGTCGATTCCGAATCTGTCGATGGCCAGTTCGTAAATCGCCGTGTCTGGTTTGCGCACGCCTTCGAAACCGGAGACCACATATCCCTTGAGCAAGTCGAAAACCGGAAACATCGGACGCGTGATCTCGAAATCATCCTTCGCCCAGTTGCTCAGACCCCATGTGCCAATGCCGGCATCGGAAAGATCCTGCACCAGTTTGCGGGCGCCCGGCACGCATCCGACAAGGGAATCCATGAAATTGCGCGAATAATACGCATACATGCTCGCCCATTGGTCGCCATGCGTGCGGCGCATGCATTCGCATGCCTCCTCGATCGTGGCACCGCCGTCACGCATGTCACACGCATCACGGAATCCGGATGTCGCGTTGTCCAGAAAACGGTCGATGGACGCGTCATCATACCGGCTGGAGAGCACGGCACGCGGATCCCAGACGGTGAGGACTTCGCCGAAATCGAACACCACATCAGTGATAGGCTCACCGTGCGCCTTGGCTGCCGCTCCTTCGGCGCAGATCGCATAATCATCAACATGGTCGGTCATCAGCATCTCCTTGGATGTGTTGTGCACTGTTTCAGGACCCGGGAACGCGGACATCCCGCCTGCAAAAATGCATGAAAGGACGCCCGCATGGAATCCTTACAGCGCATGGAATCCTTCACAGGAATGCCGTTGCGAATGGATTCCATGCGCTGGGTGCGCCTACGCGAGGTCCTTGGGATACATCTGGAATCGCAATTCCAAAGGATACCCCATTGCTGATTGCTTCGCCGCCGCCTTGTGCAAACGCTCGGCAAGCTCATCGGCACGGCTGTTGGGCACCCGCACCACCGCCCGCACGCGATCGTCCATTCCTTCAAAGGTCCGTTCTGTCACTGTTTTCGGCGGGGGCATCGGAATCGGCCCCAGCACGGACGGCATGGGCCCCAGGAAGAACTGCTGCAACGCCTGTGCCACATCCACCTGTGTTGATGCGGCATCCGCCGATGCCACGGCTCCTGTGGGCATCGGGATTGCAGCGCCCGCATCCTCACGGGTCTCCCCTCCAGACGCCGGATCGGTTGACGACGGGATGGCCGGCTGTTTGATGGTGGAGATGTCTCCGTCAAGGGCGCCGATCTGACGCAGGACGGCCTGCACAGCCTTGCGGTTACCCCACACATCCGCCGCGGTTATCGCAGGCGGGAAACACGCCTGGGTGCGTTCCACGATTTCTTCACGTCCCAAGATTCTGGGATCCCACCGCTCCATGGATTCCCACACACCGGGGAAAGCATCCCCCAAGAGCACCACCCTGCCGCCGTCGGAATCCGGCACCGTCATAGAGGCGGCATGCATCCATGCGACAAGCGTGTCGATGCGTGCATCAATGCCTTGCTTGAAACGGCTCTGCCATGCATCCAGCAAAGCCACCGCAGCGTAATCGCCCCCTTGCACGAACGGTTCGCACCATGGTGTGGCGACGACGAGCCTGGGCGCGGCATCGATGCGGGCGACGATCCCTTGCACCTGAGTGGAGACCGTGACCGGCACATTGCCAAACAGGCCGGCAAGTTCCTCCACTGTTGTCCGGGCTCCCACTCGTATGCCTCGCACATGGTTATCGCCGCATTCGGGGCACACCCAATCACCGGCCGGGGAACCACACCAATCACACATCAAGCGTTCGCGATCCATTGCGTCGCACACCAACGGGCCCCGACACCGCGCGCAGCGAGCGCGGGCGTGGCATTGTCTGCACACCAGCGCGTCCATCGGAACGTCGCTCGGCAGCGACAGCAGCACGGGACCGCGTTCCAAGGCGTTGGAAAGCATCGTCACGGCGGTCGAGGGGATGCGGGAACCGGCAGTCGCATCGAGCAGGCTGTCCAGTTTCTCCCGATTCAGACGCACCATGCGTGGCAGCAATTCGTCTATCGCCTCATCAGTGCCATGCACCTGCACCGCGCCATGGTCGGCGTCCCATTGGGACTGTGCGCTGCGACAATGCCCTGCAACGATCAGCGCGCCGCGATGCGCACGCGCACGTACTTCCAGCGTCCCCCGAGCGTTCGCATACGGCATGAATCCATCAGCGTTCTGATACACCATGTCATCCACGATCACGAACAGTGCGTTGGACCCGACGGGGGCATACATGGCGGCGCGCGTGCCTATGGCGCACTGCACGATGCCTGCCGCCAACGCCTTGTACGCGCGGTATCGCTGAAGGCCGGGAATCGACCCGAGCAATACCGCGAAGTCTCCTTGCCATGTTTCGGCGTCATGCGCGGAATCGCTGTGGGCTTCCGATTCTCCTGCGGCACATGGCGCGAAACGACGCAGCCCCCATGAATTCATGACCCCCGCCAGCTGAGCCACGTGACGTTCATCAGGCAATACCACGACCACCGGTCGCCCCGCCATGAGGGCATGCAGAACGGTCCACGCCACATCCTGCGCCCACGTGTCGGCGCCCGGCAGGCTGTCCCAGATAATGCGCGGCGCCTGCGTCGCGTCGTCCCAGCGCCATCCGATGGTCTCCACGGCCGCTATCACGTCGTCGGCACCGATGTACTGCCGACGGATCCTGGCGGTTTGTTCGGCATCCGCCTTCGTCAACCCATCGCCCCATCGCACACGGCGGCGGATTTTCGCTGGACGGTTGTCGACGGAAGCGACGCGCGGCGGCACCGCCACGCGCAGGATGTTGGGCACGGTGCCGCCGAAATGCGCGGCGATCAATTCAATGTCGCGGCGCATCGCAGCGTCCAGCAATGCACCGTGCGTCTGCACGGTTTTGATGTATTTGAGTGCAGCGGGATCGACGTCGCTGGAATGCCCCCGCTGCCAGACGAATCCATCGAGAAGACGAGGGCCGAAGGGCACTCGCACGCGAGCGCCCTTCGGCCC
>CAYVHC010000033.1:0-12099 GCA_964451025.1 uncultured Bifidobacteriaceae bacterium | reverse complement strand
CGTCATTGGCCAGGTCACGATCCTTTCCGAAGCATCCGTCGGCACCGGCACCCGTCGCGTGGACGCTCTCGTGGGCAAGTCCGCTTACGAATACAACGCTCGCGAGCATGCCCTTGTGTCGCAGCTGTCCGACTCTCTCAACGCCCGTCCCGACGAGCTGCAGGACCGCATCGCCAAGCTGCTGCAGCGCCTCAAGGATTCCGATTCCAAGCTCGCCGCGCTCTATGAGCGTGAGCTTGCGTCCAAGGCGGACGATTACGTGGAGCAGGCGCGCACCAGCGCCGATCCCATCGTGATCGTCGCGCAGAACGTCGGTGCCTTCGGTTCCAATGACGCGCTGCGCAAGACCGCCATGAGCATCCGCCAGCGCATCGGCGAAGACAAGCCTGTCATCGTTGCTCTCGCAGGCGTGACTGAAGCAGGCAGCCCCTCGCTCGTGGTCGCCACGAACGACGCGGCCCGCGCTAAGGGCATCAAGGCAGGCGACCTCGTGCGCACCGCATCCAAGATGCTCGGCGGTGGCGGCGGCGGCAAGCCGGACTTCGCACAGGGCGGCGGCCAGGACGCGTCGAAGATCGGCGCGGCACTCGACCAGCTGCGCCATGACGCGATGGCGAAGGCCTGACCTATGGCAGTGTGGATGGGCGTCGATTTGGGCAATGCGCGCGTTGGCCTGGCATTGTCAGACCCCGAGCTCACGTTCGCCCATCCCGCAGGCAACCTGCAGGCATACGGTGACTACGACACGACGGTTGAGGATGCGATTGATTGCATCGAAGACAACGATGTCGCGCATGTGGTAGTCGGCTACCCCCTGCAGCTCAACGGCAGCGCAGGCGCTTCCGCCCGCAAGGCACAAGCCTGGGCGGATCGCTTGCGCTATCGCCTGGCAGTCGAGGGATTCGACGGCGTGGATGTGGAGCTGCTCGATGAGCGGCTCACCACAGTGACCGCTCATCATCAGCTGAGCGAAGCCGGTCTGGGATCGCGCAAACACAGGCCGGCCGTCGACCAGCAGTCCGCGGTGGTCATTTTGCAGACCGCCCTTGATAGGATCACGGATCAGCATCACGGCGCATAGCGGCGACGTAGACGGCGTCGCAGCCAGCGCCGACGGCACAGGCATCACACACATCACAGACAACACAGGCCGCACGGCGCATAGGCAGCGAAGGAAGGAACCTCGGTGGGCGACGATTTTGACTCGTTTTTCGATGACACGAATTTCGAGAAAGTAAGCGATGACCGCGACGTGGCGACCCACGGCGAGAGGCTCCAGCAGCAACAGCCTGTGCACAGCCGCCGTGAGCTGCGGGAGCGTCGCCGCAAGCGGAGCAAACGGCGCAACCTGCGCGCCATCTTCATCGTGGTGTTCGTCGTGATGGCGCTTGTTGTCGTCGTCACCGTGCGGTCCGTGGCAAGCCGTCGGGGAACCTCGCCCACCAGCCAGCAGTCGACCACAGAAGCGCTGGATTATTACGATTCGCAGGAAGGCGAGGAAGTCCAGTTCACCGTGAACTCCGGTGAGGACGCCTCCACGATTGCCCAGCATTTGGTGCAACAGGACATTGTGAAGACGACCGAAGGGTTCCTTCACGCCGTGAACGCCCAGAATGCCGGCTCGAAGCTCCAGCCCGGCGTGTTCACGTTGCGCAAGCACATGAGCTCCGCCAGCGTCGTGGGCGTGCTCATCGACACGTCCGCTGCGCAGGGCATCCTTCAAGTCAAGTCCGGCGAAACCGTCAGCGATGTCATCAATGCCGCGGCGGCGGCTTCCGGCATCGACGTCTCGCAGTTCCAGGCGATCATCAGCGCCGGCGGCAACTCCATCCTTCCCGACGAGGCGGGCGGCAGTTACGAAGGCTGGTTCGAACCCGGATCCTACAATGTCTCCGATTCTTCCACCACCGCGCAATCGGTCATCACGCAGCTCGTGCAGGCGCGCATCGCCAAGCTTGACGAACTGGGCATCCCCGAGGGGCAGCGCGAAGAGAAGATCAACGTCGCATCCATCATTGAAAATGAGGTCAATCGAGACGAATACCGCGGCAAGGTGGCGCGCGTCATTTACAACCGCCTCGAGCAGGATATGCCGCTCGGCATGGATTCCGTGGTCGCCTATGGCAACGGCGTGGAGTCGTCGCAGCTGACCGATGCGATGCTCAACGATCCGTCGAACCCCTACAACGACCGTGTGAACAAGGGGCTGCCTCCGACACCCATCAGCAATCCCGGCGATGCATCGCTCAGCGCCGCAATGTCTCCGGAAGAGGGCGACTGGCTGTATTTCTGCACGGTGAATTTGCAGACGGGCGAAACGAAGTTCACCGCGAGCGAGGACGAGTTCTATCAGTTCCGCGATGAATACAAGCAGTGGCTCGCGGCCAACGGCCTTGACGGCTGACCGGGCGCAACGGAGCCTCGACCCTCCCAGGCGGCCGGTGAAACATTTCGGCAGGCTCGAAGGAAGCACACCGAAAGACAACAACGGAGAGCACACCTGAGGGCGCAGTAAGCGTGGCGCACGTCTTGCACAGTGGACGTGCGCCACGCTGCATTGCGTCCTCTTTCGTATGATGGACACTCAGACATACCAAGGACCACCCAGGGCGGCGGCGAGAGGTGAGCGGGGCCGGTGTCGGGCGTGCTATGCGCGCCTGTGCAGACCCGTGGTGCGCGCTATCGCGTAAAGTGGTCCCTTGGTAGACAACTGGTCCCCGCAGAGGACAGGCAAGTGGTCCCGGTAAAGGAGTAATGCGATGTTGCGTTGGCAGACGGCAGGCGAATCACACGGCGAGGCCTTGGTGGCCATGATCGAGGGCCTTCCCGCAGGGGTCCAGGTCACAAGCGACGACATTCGCCAGGCCCTTGCCCGCCGCCGCCTTGGCTACGGCAGGGGAGCGCGCATGAAGTTCGAACAGGACCAGGTGCGCATGCTCACCGGCGTGCGCCACGGTTCGACGCTCGGCTCTCCGGTCGCCATCGAAATCGGCAACACCGAGTGGCCCAAGTGGACGCAGGTCATGAGCGCCGACCCGTTGCCGGAAGGCACCGTGCTGCCCGAGGAAGGACGCAACGCACCGCTG
Organism: uncultured Bifidobacteriaceae bacterium; assembly: GCA_964451025.1. Taxonomy (GTDB): domain Bacteria; phylum Actinomycetota; class Actinomycetes; order Actinomycetales; family Bifidobacteriaceae; genus Pseudoscardovia. The sequence continues at coordinate 9,013 of CAYVHC010000033.1, read as the reverse complement.
AGCAGGCCGCGCCCCGGTCATGCTGACCTCACCGGCATGCGCAAATACGGTTTCGACGACGCCCGTCCGGTGCTTGAACGCTCCTCCGCGCGCGAGACCGCATCCCGTGTGGCCTTGGGCGCCGTTGCCGCGAAATTCCTCGAACAGTCCGTCGGCATCCGCACCGTGTCGCACGTCGTGTCGCTGGGCGGCGTGCATGCCGATGCCTCGCTGCCCCTTCCGCGTCCTGACGACGTGGACGCTCTGGACGCTTCCGCCACCCGCACCCTCGACAAGGATGCCGAGGAACGCATGAAACAGCGCATCGACGAAGCCAAGTCGCAAGGCGACACCCTTGGCGGCGTCGTTGAAGTCATTGCATACGGCGTGCCTGCAGGACTGGGCACGTATGTGGAATCCGACCGTCGTCTCGACGCCGCCCTCGCCGGAGCCCTCATGGGCATCCAGGCCATCAAAGGCGTGGAAGTGGGCGATGGCTTCGCCGAGGCCGAGCGTCCCGGCAGCCAGGCGCATGACGAGATCATCACCGACGAGGAGGGTCGCATCCACCGGCTGTCCAATCGCGCCGGCGGCATCGAAGGAGGCATGTCCAACGGCGAGCCGATCCGCGTGCGCGCCGCGATGAAGCCCATCCCGTCGCTGCCGCGTGCATTGCGCACCGTCAATGTGCTCACAGGCGAAGCCGCCACCGCCATCAACCAGCGGTCCGACGCCACCGCGGTTCCCGCTGCCGCAGTGGTGGCCGAGGCGATGGTGAGGCTCACCCTCGCGCAATTCGTCCTTGAGAAATTCGGCGGAGACAGCGTCTCTGAAGTCAAGCGCAATGCGCAGGCCTACGTGTCGTCATGGCCTGAGCACATGCGCTGAGGAGGCAGGCAATGCCCAATCATCACAGGCCGCATCGTCGTTCCCTCCGGCATGAGGACGACGCTCCGATCCGTCACGGCACGACCAAAGGCGGCTCGTTCAAAGGACGGGCGCACCAGCATCGCAACGCCAGCCATTCAGGCTTGCGACCGTCGGGCCGTGGAAGCAGCCAACAGCGCTCGACCCGCTCCCGGCGGGACGACATGCCGGTTGTGAACGTGGCGCGACTGAGCGCGCCCAACCGTCCGGTCGCCGTGTTCATCGGCATGCCGGGCGCCGGCAAGACGCGCATCGGCACCGAGGTCGCGCACCTGCTCGGTCTGGGATTCGTTGATTCCGACGAGCAGATCGAAAAACGCGAGCATGAGTCGATTCCCTCGATTTTCGCAACCCGCGGCGAACCGGAATTCCGCCGGATCGAGAACGAAGTCGTTGAGGACCTCCTGGGTTCGTTCGAAGGAATCCTTTCGCTCGGCGGCGGCTCGCCGATGCACGAGGGCACGCGTGCGGCGCTCGAACGCTACGTGCAGGACGGCGGAACCATCGTGTATCTGCGCGCCGACCCGGAAGAGGCCATGATGCGTTCCCAGCACGGCGGCAACAGGCCGCTGCTCGCGCATGACGCGCGAACGCGGTGGATGAACCTTTACGAACAACGAGACCCGGTGTATTCCCGCATCGCCACCGTCATCGTGGCGACACGCGGCAAGACGCCGGCAAAAGCAGCGAAAGCGGTGATGGAAGGCATGAACGAACGAATCGTACACGTGACCGGCAGCGCCATCGAACCCTATGATGTGCGCATCGGATCAGGGGTGATCACCCACCTGCCGCAGGTGCTGGGCGACCGCCCGGTGCGTGTGGCGCTGATCCACACCAGCTCCGTGCAGCGTCATTCCGACAAGGCGCGCACAATCCTGCGAGTGGCAGGCTATGAGGTGAGCGACATCACGATCCCCGACGCAGAGGCGGGCAAGACCATCGAGGTGGCCAACAACATCTGGAGGCGCCTAGGGCAAGAAGGCTTCACCCGTTCCGACGCCATCGTAGGCCTGGGCGGGGGAGCGTGCACCGACCTCGCGGGCTTCGTGGCGGCGACGTGGATGCGTGGCATCCGCTACGTGAACTGCCCCACGTCGTTGCTGGCGATGGTCGACGCCTCCACCGGCGGCAAGACCGGCATCAACACCGAGGAAGGCAAGAACCTCGTCGGCAGCTTCTACACGCCGGCAGGCGTTCTCGCTGACCTGGACGCGCTCTCCACCCTTCCCAACGACATTTTCGTCGAAGGTTTGGGCGAGGTCGCCAAATCCGGTTTCATCAAGGATCCGCAGATTCTCACGATTCTCGAAGAGCACGCCGACGAACTGCGCACCTTCGACTGCACTGCCGTCAGCTCCGAGCTCATGGAGGTCATCAGCGAACTCATCGAACGCACGGTGACCGTCAAGGCCTACCATGTCAGCGCCGACCTCAAGGAAAAAGGCTTGCGCGAATTCCTCAACTACGGCCATACCCTCGGCCACGCCATCGAGAAGACCGAGCACTTCCGTTGGCGCCATGGCCAGGCCGTCGCCGTCGGCATGGTGTATGCGGCGGAACTGTCGCGCCTCACCGGCCACATCGACCAGCAGCTTGTGGACTATCACCGTAGCCTGCTTAAGTCCCTGGGGCTGCGCACCAGCTGGAACGGCGCCTCGTTCGACGACGTGCTCGCGCTCATGCACCGAGACAAGAAGGCCCGCGGCAACATGCTGCGCTTCGTCATCCTCGAATCGGTCGGGCATCCGATCCATCTCGACGGACCCGACGAAAACGTGTTGCGCGAAGCATTCAGCCTCATCAATCAGTGAATCAGTGAACGCCGCCGGGCATACGCACACACGTGAATCGTGAATGCAGACGCAAGCCTGGCAACCGCAACCACGATGGGGCGGCCGACCCCGACAGGCCGGCCGCCCCATCATCGGCATCCGGACATTCGAGAAAGGAACCCCCATGGCACAGGCCATTCAGACAGGCACGGCCCATTTCGCCGCCAACAAGATCGTTGTCGTCAACGGCCCCAACCTCGGCCGCCTCGGCGTGCGCGAACCGGACGTATATGGTCATCAGGACCTCAAGCAGCTGCGTCAGCTGTGCGTCGCATGGGCGAAGGAATACGGCTTCGAGGTGGACGTGCGCCAAAGCGATGACGAAGCCGAGGTCATCGGCTGGATGCACCAGGCGGTGGACCGCCGCACGCCGGTCGTGCTCAACCCGGCCGCTTTCACGCATTACAGCTACGGGCTGCGCGACGCCGCCGTGCAGGTGACCGACGCTGGACTGCCGCTCATGGAAGTGCATATTTCGAACCCCGCCGGTCGTGAATCCTTCCGCAGGCTCTCGGTGATCTCGCCGATCGCCACGGGAACGATCACGGGCATGGGCTTCTACGGCTACAAGCTCGCCATCGAATCGATCGCCGTGCTCATTCAGGCAAGCCAGCAGGCCTAAGCCTCTTCCGTCCGGCGCGTCACAGGCGGCAAAGGCGCTCCGGATGCTTCGGACAGCTTATCGGTATCATGCCGCAACGGTTGCTGTCCGCAAGCGATTCCAACGAGTCCGCCGCCGCGCGACACGGCGGCGGACTCGTCTGCTTGAGCTGATACCATGAAGTTCCATGGTCATTGAACATGGAATCTCTCAGGATCACGTCACAAAGCATATTTTTGTCACCGGTGGTGTCGTTTCATCTCTTGGTAAAGGTCTGACCGCTTCTTCGCTTGGACGGCTCCTTCGCAGCCGCGGCCTGCGCGTTTTGCAGCAGAAGCTCGACCCCTACATCAACGTTGATCCGGGAACCATGAACCCCTTCCAGCACGGCGAGGTGTATGTCACGGAAGACGGCGCCGAGACCGATCTCGACATCGGTCATTACGAGCGTTTCCTCGACGTCCCGCTGTCCCAGAAGGCCAACGTCACCACGGGCCAGATCTACCAGTCCGTGCTCCGCAAGGAACGCGCCGGCGAATACCTGGGCCAGTGCGTGCAGGTCATTCCTCACATCACCAACGAAATCAAGAGCCGCATGCGCGCCCAGGCGTCCGACAAGGTCGATGTGATTATCACCGAGATCGGTGGCACCGTCGGCGACATCGAATCGCAGCCGTTCCTGGAGGCGGCCCGCGAGGTGCGCCGCGAACTGGGCGAAACGAACTGCATGTTCGTGCACGTCTCCCTCGTTCCGTACATCGCCTCCGCCCATGAGCTCAAGACGAAGCCGACGCAGCATTCCGTCATGAGCCTGCGCCAGCTGGGCATCCGCCCGGATGCGCTCGTGCTGCGCTCCGACCGTCCGCTCGGCAAGGGCATCAAGGACAAGATCTCGCTGATGTGCGACGTGGATGAAGAGGCCGTCGTCAATTGCGTCGATTGCTCGTCCATCTACGACATCCCGAAGGTGCTGTTCGACGAAGGCCTCGACGCCTACGTCGTGCGCAAGCTCGAGCTGCCGTTCCACGACGTCGATTGGGCGGAATGGTCCGACCTTCTCGAGCGCGTGCATCATCCCAAGGAAGAAGTGTCCATCGCCATCGTCGGCAAGTACATCGACCTGCCGGACGCCTACCTGTCCGTCACCGAGGCCCTGAAGGCCGGCGGCTTCGGCAACTGGGCGAAGACGAACGTGCTGTGGATTCCTGCCGACAGCTGCGCCACGATGGACGGCGCCGAACGTGCGCTGGGCAACGTCGATGGCATCGTGATCCCCGGTGGCTTCGGCATCCGAGGCATCGAAGGCAAGATCGGTGCGCTGCGCTGGGCCCGCGAAAAGAAGGTGCCGGCGCTCGGCCTGTGCCTGGGCCTGCAGTCCATGGTCATCGAATATGCCCGTGACGTGCTGGGAATCGACGACGCCAATTCCACCGAGTTCGATCCTGATTGCGAGCATCCGGTCATCGCCACGATGGAAGAGCAGAAGAAGTACGTCGAGCAGGGCGGCGACATGGGCCATACGATGCGTCTGGGCGCGTATCCGGCTGTGCTGCGCGAAGGTTCGCTTGTCGCGCAGCTGTACGGCTCGACGAACGTCAGCGAACGCCATCGCCATCGTTACGAGGTGAACGTCGACTACAAGCAGCGCCTTGAGGACGCCGGCCTGGTGATTTCGGGCACGAGCCCGGACGGCGAGCTCACCGAATTTGTGGAACTGCCCCAGGATGTGCACCCGTTCTACGTGGGCACGCAGGCGCATCCGGAATTCAAGAGCCGTCCGACGAAGCCGCATCCGCTGTTCAAGGGTCTTGTCGCCGCCGCGCTCGAGCATAAGCATGAGCGTGAGGCTGAGCTGACCCGCCAGATGCAGCAGGAGCAGCAGGAGGAACAGGCCGAGAAGAAAGAAAACCTCTAAAGCTTGAAACAGCTTGACACATGCGCCAAACAGCGCATCAGCGATGGCCGCGGCGCGAACCCCAGGGTTCGCGCCGCGGCTTGCTTTCAGGCGGCTTGCACATTGTCTGCGACGGCTTGGATCTGCGGCAGCACCGGCAGATTGCGCAAATGCCGAGGGCGGGCGGTAGCATAGCCGTACCGAGCCGCGCGACAATGTCTGGATCGGATTTCTCCGATATTGGGGGAGCGCGGCACCACTGACACACGTGTGATATTCACTTCCGTGCGGACGTATGCGGAAACATAAGGAGCGATTCATTTTCATGAATGACGAATCACTGAATCCATCGTCACTGAATCCTCAGGGGAATGAGGAGCAGCCGCAGCCCGGCAACCAGCCGAGCTTCGATGCGCCGCAACCCGGGGATTGGTCCTTCGAGGCCGCCCCGCACGGCGCTTCTCTCGAGACCGCGCCGCTGGCAGGTACTGCGACAGTGATTGCGTCCGACGAAGCAGATGATGGTTGGGAATCCGCCGATGGCGGGAACCCATTCCTTGCCCTCGACGGTGAGCAGCCGACCGTGCCGCACCCCGATGCCGCTTCAGCAGCGGCACCCACCGCGTCTGCTGCGCCCACTGCGCCGACCGTACCTCTTACCTCCGCTGCGTCCGCCGCGCCCACCGCGACGATGCCCGCGCACACACCCGTGTCGCAAGACTTCCACACCCCGGCGCCTGCGGTTGCGAATGCCGCGTATCCGTCCGTTGTGCCGGCGAATGCCGCCGATGACATGCATGAGAGCGGGGAGCGGGGTGCCGTGAAGCACCGTCGCCATGCCTGGCCATGGATCGTGCTCGCCGTCATCATCGTCGCCCTCGCCGCTGCCGCAGTGCTGTGTGTGCAGCATTATCAGGAGCGCGCGCTTCCAGGCGTCACCCTGTGGGGACGCAGCGTGGCAGGGGAGACGCAGCAGCAGATTGCTGATGACGTGACGCAACTCGTCACCAACACCACCGTCACCGTCACATACAATGGCACGTCCCAGCACGTCACGCTCGCCGACCTGGGATACACGGTGGACGCGAATTCCATCGCCGAACAGGCCTTCAACGCCAAGCGTTCCGACAACTTCATCCAGCGGTACCTGTCCAGCGCAACGGTGAATGTCGCCCCCAGCCTGGGCGATGCATCCTCGGCGGACCCCACCAAGATCGGCAGTGACTTCGGCGTGCAGTCTACTGCCGCCACCGATGCGACGGTTGCGCTCAACTCCGACCGCACGCAATACGAGGCAACTGCGGCAACGGCAGGAACAGGACTGTCGGTGACGGACGCCGCCCAGCAGCTGCTGGATGCGATAGAGAATCCCTCGGCAACGCCGCAGGACGTGCAGCTGCAGGTCAATGACGTGCAGCCCGCCGTCACCGACGACATCGCGAAGCAGGCGGTTGACACGCTCAACAACCTCATCGCCAATCCCATCAGGATCACCGGAAACGGCGGTGACATCACCACCCTGGGCGTGGACGCCATCAACGCCTCCTACTCCGTGGATCCCACCGATTCGACGCCTGACGGTTCCCAGCGCAGCGGCTATGTGCTTTTCGACGCCGCGAAACTGCAGAACTATTACGAAACAACCATCAAGGCGAATTACCAGACCACCGAGCAGGATGCCGATGTCATCGTCAACAACGATGGCGAAGTCATCAAGACGAACGTGCAAGGCCACCCCGGCGTGACCGTCGCCGACGGCGGGGACAGCAACGTTGGCACCGATGCCGCCAAGGCGATGGCGGCCGGGTCCGGCACAGTGCAGATCACCGCGACAGTGATTCCGATGCAGACCAAGCAGACGAAGCGCCACACCGTCGTCGACCTGTCCGACAAGAAGCTCTATGCCTACGAAAACGATCAGGTCATCAAGACCTTCAACATCGCCGACGGCGCCGGCACTGCCGCCGACGGCAGCTGCACGGGCGACCTGTGTACGCCGACAGGCGATTTCAAGATTTGGTGGAAGCTCGACTCCCAAGACATGAAGGGCACGCTGACGCTGTCCGACGGGTCGATCACCAGCTGGAACGCGCCGGGCATCAAGTTCGTCAACTACTTCTCGCATTCCGGCTGCGCCATCCATCGCATCAACTCCACGTCCGCCATCAACGACGCGGACGTGCCCACATCGGGTGCGGAATCGCATGGCTGCATCGGCTTGGGCTGGGACGTCGCCGAATGGTATTACAACTGGGCCGACTACAACGAGACGGTCCACATCCAGCAGTAGCAGCAAGGGATGAAACGACGGATGAACGGATGATAAGGAGTGTGCCCGGGTTCGCTCACAACGAAATCGGACACACTCTTCACATACCCGGCCCCAACTGTTAGGGTAGGCAAACGTGACGGCCCGGGCATGCCCGGGAGGCGTCGGAGAGATTCCGGCGTCCATAAGATGAAGGAGGTGTCCATGTCGAACGACGACGGCACACAAGCCGCTGACGTGGAGATGAGCCAATACGTGGCGGATCGTGCCCGTGTGAACGAAGACAAGATCCGTCAGGACGATGAGATCATCAACGAGTTCGGCGATTACACCTACGGCTGGCATGATTCCGATGCGGCTGGCGAGGCCGCCAAGAAAGGCATCAGCGAAGACGTGGTGCGTGCCATTTCGGCCGACAAAGGCGAGCCGAAGTGGATGCTCGATTACCGCCTGCAAGGCTACCGCGATTTCATCAACCGGCCGATGCCGCAGTGGGGCGTGGACCTCACCGGATTCAACGCCGATGATTTCAAGTACTACGTCAAGCCGATCGACAAGCAGGCGCAGACATGGGACGAACTGCCCGTCGACATCAAGAATACCTATGACAAGCTGGGCATCCCCGAGGCAGAGAAGAAGCGCCTCGTCTCCGGCGTGGCGGCGCAATACGAGTCCGAAGTCATCTACAACTCCATCCAGGAGGATTTGCGCAAGCAAGGAGTGATCTTCGTCGACACCGACACCGCCGTGCGCGAATACCCCGATCTGGTGCGCAAGTACTTCGGCAAGTGCATTCCCAGCAACGACAACAAGTTCGCGGCCCTCAACACCGCTGCATGGTCGGGTGGCTCGTTTGTGTACGTGCCCAAGGGCGTGCATGTCGACATCCCGCTGCAGGCGTACTTCCGCATCAACACCCCGAACATGGGTCAGTTCGAACGCACGCTCATCATCGCGGACGAAGGCTCGTACGTGCATTACGTCGAAGGATGCACCGCCCCGATCTATTCCACCGACTCCCTGCATTCGGGCGTCGTCGAGATCTTCGTTGAACCGCACGCCCGCGTGCGCTACACCACGGTGCAGAACTGGTCCAACAACGTGTACAACCTCGTGACGCAGCGCGCCTATGTGCGCGAGGGCGGCACGATGGAATGGGTGGACGGCAACATCGGTTCCAAGGCCACGATGAAGTACCCCGCGTGCATCCTCGCCGAGCCGTATGCCAGCGCATCCACGATGTCGCTGAGCTTCGCCTCGCAGGGCCAATACCAAGACACCGGCGCCAAGATGATTCACCTTGCCCCGCACACGAGCTCGCAGATCATCGCCAAGTCCATCTCTCGTGCGGGCGGTCGTTCCGCCTACCGCGGTCTCGTCAAGATCATCGATGGGGCGGAAGGCTCCAGCTCGTCGGTGGTGTGCGATGCGCTGCTCGTCGACGAATACTCCCGTTCCGACACATACCCGCATGTGGATGTGCGCGAGGACGACGTGACGATGGCGCA
>CAYVHC010000032.1:0-12368 GCA_964451025.1 uncultured Bifidobacteriaceae bacterium | reverse complement strand
TACCGAGAGCGCAGCCCTGTGCACCCTGGGTGCAGGATAAGGCGCCAAGGCGGCCCCAGAGGCAGGGCAACCAGCGCCGAGGGTGCGGTTCTGTGCACCCTCGGCGCTGGTTGGGGCGGCGAGAAAGGGGCAGGGTGGCGGTAACCTCTGCTGAGGGCGCAGTTTTGTGCACCCTCAGCAGGGAATGCGGCACCTAGGTGGTGTCTGGGGTGGGGTAATTGCTGCTGAGAGCGCACTCCTGTACACCCTGGGCGCAGGTTAGGGTGGCGAGAAAGGGACAGGGGCGGTAACCGCTGCCGAGGGTGCGATTTCATGCGCCTTGAGTGGAGGACGCGGCGACTAGGTGGTGTCTAGGCGGGGGTAACTGCTGTTGAAGGTGCGGTTTCATGCACCTTCGGCGGGATTAGGCAGGGGAAACTGGGGCAGGCGGGGTTGGTCAGGGGAAACAGGACAGGCGGGGCCCAGTTGCTGCCGCGGGAATGGTCAATGAGGATAGAATGGGCTTCATGGGAAGAACGATTCAATTTTCCGCACAGGCCGTCATCCACGGCATCATCCGCAGCATCGCAACCACAGGCATTGTCGCCGCGCTTGCTTTGGCAGGCGGATGCTCCGGCGGCGGTGACGGCAGCGGAACGACGGCGTCGAGCAATCCAGCAAGCTCATCGAGCTCCGCCAGCTCCGAAAGCTCGTCAGCCTCGGCATCTGCAAGCGCCTCGTCAAGCGCCTCGAGCGCCACGGACGCCACTTCCGCATCCACGGCATCATCGAACGGCACGCCCGTGTGCGCCAGCTCTGACTTGACCGCCACGCTCACCATGGGCGGAGGCGGCGGCGCCGGCAGCAGCTACCCGTACCTTGTGCTCACGAACTCCGGCTCCGCTGACTGCTCGGTCACCGGATATCCGGGCGTGTCACTCGCGGCGGGCGGCACCCAGATTGGCGCTGCCGCCGAACGCGACGACTCCGTGGCCCCTCAGACGATTGTGCTCAAGCCGGGGGAGTCCGCGCACAGCGCGCTGCGCATCACCAATGCCGACGCTTTCGACGCCGATACATGCAACGCCCAGCAGGCCGATTCGCTTATCGTCTATCCGCCGGACCAGACGCAGGCAATCACCATCGCCACGAGCGATTACAAGGGTTGCGCGAATGCCGGCACGACTATCATCACCGTGCGGGTGCTGGAACCGGGCGATGGTTCGCAGCAGTAGCCTGTGACGGGCCGATTCCCCCGGACTTGTGCCCGGGGAATTTCTGTCGAAGGAGGTGCTATGCAGATTGTCGGAATCAGCTGGATGGATGCGGCGGCGGTGCTGTGCGCCGTGCTGTTGTGTGGGCTCATCGGCTTCGAACGCGAGGCGCGCCGCAAGGACGCGGGCATTCGCACGCACATCCTCGTGGGATTGGGCAGCTGCCTGTTCACGATGGTGTCGATCGAAGGCGTGCCGATGCTGCTGGGACAGGGCGTGACGTGGGATGCATCCCGCATCGCCGCGCAGGTGGTGACCGGCATCGGGTTCTTGGGCGCCGGCGTGATCTGCTTCGCCAACGACACGGTGCGCGGGCTCACCACCGCCTGCGCCATCTGGATCGCCGCCGCAGTGGGCGTGGCATGCGGCGCGGGGATGCTGCCGCTCGCGGCGCTGGTGACAGCGATGTATTTTCTCGTGGTGCTTGCCGTGGCGCCGCTCGTCACATGGGTGTTGCGACGCGACAGGGATTGCACGCTCCGCATGACGTACGAGGATGGCAGGGGAGCGTTGCGTGAAACGCTGCTACTTGCCGACAGCCTCGGGTTCAACACGCAAATCGTCGGGACGCACACTCATCGCGGCGACGGGTGGAAAGGCGCAAACGTGGAGATCCGCCTCAACGGCGACTTGAAGCACATGCATGATTTTCTCGAGCGCGCCCAGCGCATCGACGGCGTGCATGACTTGGAACTGCTGTCGAAGGATGAATAGAGAGACGAATAGTGGGGCGCACCATCAACGCGAGATAGTGCGCCCCACTTGGGAAGAGGAAGAGAAGAATAGGACAATAGTGTGGGCAGTGCGCTAAGCGCCAGCCGCCCCACCAGCCGTCGTGCCGAATGCCCCGTCAAACGCCTCTCCGAACGCCTGATCAAGCGCCTGATCGAGGTCGGCCACATCGATCACGCTGCGCGGGTGGAGCGCACGGTCCTTGAAGAACCACTGTTTGCGCGTGAACTGCGGGTAATTGCCGTTCGCATAGTCGAAGCGCCCGCTTTCTAGCACGATGCCGCCGATGGCGTTACCATGCCCGTTGATCGCCTTGGTGGTGGAGTAGACCACCACATCCGCGCCGAAATCGAAGGGATTGAGCAGGTACGGCGTAGCGAGCGTGTTGTCGACGATGAGGATGATGCCATGGCGGTGAGCGATCTGCGCGAGCACCTCCAGGTCGGCGACCACGGTGAGCGGGTTCGACACGGATTCCACGACGATTGCCCGCGTGCTGTCTGTGATTGCGGATTCCCACGAATCGAGGTTGTCAGGATCGGGCACGATGTCGATGCCGATTCCCAAGTCAGGCAGCACGTCACGCAATGCCGTGACGCTGCCGCCGTAAAGCCGGTATGAGGTGAGGATGCGGCCGCCGCCGGCCGCGGCGTTCAAAATCGCGTTGCCCAGCGCCGCCAGTCCTGAGGCGGTCGCCACGGCACCCGCAGCGCCGTGCAGCGCAGCGACGCGTTTTTCGAGCACCCCCGTCGTGGGGTTGGAGATGCGGGAGTAAATGTCGTCGGCGGATTCGAACGATGCGATGGCCGTGGCATGCTCCTCATCGTGCAGTGCGTAGGCGGCGGTGGCGTAGATTGGCACGCTGGAGGCGTTGAGATGGTCGGCGGGGTCGTATCCTGCGCGCAAGGCGAGCGTGGAGAAGCCCGACGTTGCGTTAGCGGCGCCCGCTGCGGCGCCCGGCATGGCCTGCGGCCTTCCGATTGTGATGCTGCGGTTGGATTCTTGAGTGCCTGCCATGAGCCTGGCTCCTTTCATAAATGATGCGAACGGCACTTGCGGATTCACGCGGATGCATGTGGATTTCAAACTCCCGTACCTGCGCGATTACCTGCGCGAGCACGGTGCATACCATCAGATGCGGAAGAATATCTCTGGGAACGAGTAGACGCGGGGGGCGAGCGGAGAGTGGGGCGAGGGGTGCGGGGTGTGGATGGAGGGCGGCTTACGGTTATGGATCCACGGTTTCGAAGATTCTCTAAACCATCACGATGAGAAGGAGAGGAGAGCCTCTGTGCGCGTCCGCTCGCGGATTCGTGTTCTGTCCGTTAGACTGAGAACCGCCCAAATTACAACATGATAGAGGGAAACCATGCGCCCGTTTCGGAATGCTTGAGCTGTTGAAATTGCTCAAAGGGTGGTCTTATTCGCATATGGCCGCGGCATCGGGTGTTTCTCTCCGCAGACTTGAGAACATCCGTGCTGGATACACGGACTTTTCCGAGGACGATGCGCGATTCATAGCTGCTACGGCGGGATTTCCGCTGAACTTCTTCGTAATGAGGTTTGATGAGTTTTCTTCCGTCTCCGATCTCACGTTCCGTACAACCACCCGGTTCTGGAACGGTAATCGTCGTCGAGGGTGCAGAGTCATGCGCACTCGGTGCCAGTTGCGCGGATCGGAGGCGGGTGTGGGGAATGTAATCGTGGTCGAGGGTGCAAAATCGTGTACCTTCGGCAGCGGATAGCTTTCCATAGACAGCCGCTAAGCGCGGTAATCCGCATCGAGGGTGCAATTTCGTGCACCCTCGATGCAGTTTAGGTGGGTGCGGGGCCAGTTCTGCAGCGGTAATTGCAATCAAGGATGCAGGGGAGTGCACCTTCGGCGGCGGTTGAGCGGGTTGGAGGCGGCTGCGAGATGGGTAATTGGGGTCGAGGGCGCGAAATCATGCACCCTCGGTGGCATATACCGCCGTTTTAAATGCATCCCACAGGGGCAATCACCCCTGAAGGCGCAGTCCCATGCACCCTCGGCGCCGAATACCGCCGTTTCTGCCCTCCACCCGGACGGCTCCTGCGCCCGAAGGTGCGACAACACGTACCTCGCGCGGCGGGTTTCCGCGATGCAAGTCCCCATGGCGGCAACAGCAACGGCGTACACTCAATAAGTAGATGGAACCACCGGGCGTTCCGCTCAGCCTGTGGCACGGAAGCCACGCGCTGTGCACCGCCCGGCCGGCCTGCCGCCGCAAGGCACGGCGGGCCGTGGTACGCACAGGACCGTACATGCAAGGGAAGGGGATACGCATGCTGCTGTTTTCCACGCTTCTGGACACGAACGCCACGCTGGACGCCGACGCCTTCATTGAGCTGGCGATTCGCTGCAATCAAGAGAACCGCTATGACTTCAACCGCGTCAAGGGCGTCGACTGGAAGCCGGGTACCCGCACCGCACGCTACGGCACGCGCGAGCTGTCACTGTCGGTGTGCGAATACGGCGACGATTCGCTCGACAGGCATCTGAGCGCCGGCACGCTGGAGCGGCTGCGCACAGCGAGGCGCCGCGACCCGCGGGCGGGGAACGCCCTCCACGGCAAGGGTGCGAATTCCACAAGGCCTGCGAAACCGCGCCATGGCAAGGGCCCCGCCGCACCCGGCACCGGAAGCCTCGGCCCCACACAGCTCGCCGCGATCCATGCGGCCTTGCACAGGTCGCATATCGTCGCCATCCGGCACGAGAAAGTCGACCACAACATCCGCTGGCAGACCGATTACATTCTCAACCTCACGCTCCGCCGCCTGCAGATCCAGCTGAGCCGCACCTATCAGGAAGGCGTGCAACTCGAACGGGAGTTCTCCACACCATGGTTCATATCGTTCCTTATCAACGGCGGCTATCTGGAGCCCGACGGCGAACTGCCCATCCTCAACCGCGCCACCGTCCTTGATGCTGTCTCCATGCCCCGCCTGGGCGACCTGACGCACGGCAGGCTTCTCACAAGGCTGCCAATCGTCTATGTGTCGCGCACCGCCGACGACACCACGGTGGTCGACGCAGACCTTCTCGCATCGCAGCTCAAAGGCGTGGCGCACGTCATGACGGAAGCCTCGCACAGCCTGGAGGAGGCGGTGGCGCAGGCAAGCGGCGGCCGCATGGCGCGGGATGGCGCGCTCACGATCATGTGGCCAGGCAACGGCGACTCCTATCGGTACGAGACGAGGCCCGTGCCGCGGCATGTGGCCGACGACATACGCGGCGAATTCCTTGCCGACAGCGTGAGGCGGCGCATCCTGGGGCTGCTGCGGCAGGTCGACGTGTTCGATGAATTCACATGGGACGGCGTCAATGCGATGGTCCGCGAACGCGACACCGCGATGCTCGAAAAGCGGTACGACTCCACTTCAGAGGAACTGAAACAGACAGCACGCCAGTTCGAGGAATCGGCTTCCAAGCTGCGCGCGCAGATGGAACAGGCAGATCAGCTCAGCGACAGCCTGGCGCAGGCCCGCGGTGAGCTGCACGACCTGAACGAACGCATGAACGCGCAGACGAGCGAACTCGAGGAGCAGAAGCGGCAGAATCTCGCCAAGGACGAGAAGCTGCGCCGTCTCAACAAGCAGACCCGCCAGGATGAGCAGGCGCATCGCAAGCAGCTTGCGGACGCAAGCGCCGAGAGCCAGCAACTGCTCGCCATCGCCGACGAGATGCTTGACGAACAGAACCAGAAACTTGAGCAGCGAGATGAGCTTGTGGAGAACCTGAGAAGGCGCATTGCGCAACTCGACTCCCAGCTTGAGGATGTGCGCCGCGAGAACGAGGGCATGGCGCGACGATTGTCGGGAGGTGGTGACGCCAAGCCGATAGTGTGCGAAGGGGAGGAGCACGATTTGTTCGACGGCGAAGTGCGCGATTATGTGCTCGAGGCCGTGGACCACGAACTGGACCGCTGTGGTCATGAGGGCACGCGCCAGAGCTGGCGCAAGGTGGATGTGCTGCGCGATGTGCTGGAATCCAACGATTACGAACACCTCCATGCCGCGCGCCGTGAGCAGGTGAGGCGTGCGCTCACAGGGTATCGCGGCATGACGCCGCGCCTTGAGGCCGAGCTGAGGCAACTTGGGTACACGGTGACCCGCGGCGAGAATCATCATGTGCTCGAATACTGCGGCGACGCCCGATACCATGTGACACTGGCGAAGACTCCCAGCGATGTAAAGTCGGGCGACAATTCGGCCACGCAGATCAACAGGGTGACGCAATGATTCACGAGGCGTCTCAACGCTGCAGATCAAAGGACATGCCGAGGCACGCAAACGGTATGCTTTGAAGCGAACGACGACGAAGTGCGATGAGAGAGGGAATCTATGGACGATTACGATGATGACGAAGGTGTGCCCGACGGCAATATACCGTTCGAGGATTCGCTCAGCCACGACGAGCTGGGTAAAGTGACGAGCGATACGCTGCAAAACATTGAACAACAGATCGGTGAACAAGGCGGCGTGCCTGCATGGGTGGTCGTCCAGAACCTCTTCGTGCCTACCGCGCATCGCACCATGCATGAGGCGGGGAGCGTGATCGGCACGAGGGCCGCGAGCTTCGTGCGCTGCACACTCGAGGAGGTCATCCGCACCGCCCCCGCAGGAAGCGACGACATGCCCGAAATGGCAATGAGCGCCACAGGTGCGATGACGCTGCTAGGCGGCTACTACTACGACGGCACTCTGGGCGAACAGAACTACCGCAAAGCGTTCGAATACTACAAGTCGGCCTCGGAGCGTGGTGGCATCCGTGCAACGCTGAACCTGGGATACTGCTACCAGTACGCGCATGGCACCGAAGAAGACCACGTCAAGGCGTGCGAATGCTACAACGTGGCTTATCTGGCGGAGCCCACGAATCCCGAAGCCCGCTACAAGATGGCAGACATGTTCTTCAACGGCTACGACGTGCCACGCAATGAAAAAGTAGCGGTGCGCGCATATCTCGAAATACTCGATGCCGTGCGCAATGACGACGAAGAGGAATGGTTCGAAGAAAACAAGGAGTCGCTCTTCCGCCGTCTTGCGGTCGCTTACCGCGACGGGCGTGGAGTGGACCGCAGCCCGCTCAAAGCGCTCGAATTCTATGAGCATCTGGAGATCATCCATTACCGCGACCTTGCCCAAGGGCGTCGTGATACACCGTATTACCATACGGCGAAACACCTTGATGACGTGCAGAAGGAAATCGCCAAACTACGCGCCGAACTGGATTCGGATCCGACCGCCGCGTCGTTGTAAGGCACGCCGAAGCACCAGACAGAGCCGCGACAAGTCTCTAGACGGATTCCACGAAGGCAGCAGGTGGGCACTAGGCATACTGCTAGGCATACTGTGAGGCAGGGTTAGAATGGGCAGGATGGGAAGAACGTTTCAATTCTCGGCCCGCGTGCTCATGCACGGCATCGCAACCACCAGTATCGTTGCCGCACTCGCATTAGCGGGAGGCTGCTCCGGCTCCGGGGCAAACGCGAGCAGCAGCATGACGCCGTCAGCTTCGTCAAGCACCGCATCGGCAAGCGCGTCGGCGTCTGCATCGGCAAGCGGGGCATCGAGCTCAGCGAGCGCATCCTCGGCAGCGTCCTCGTCCTCGGACGGCACCCCCGTGTGCACCAGCCAGAACCTGACCGCTGCCCTCACCGCGGGCGACGGCGGCGGCGCAGGCAGCAGTTATCCGTACCTCGTACTCACGAATTCGGGTACCGCAGACTGCTCGGTCACTGGATACCCCGGTGTCTCGTTCGCCTCGGCCGGTTCTCAGATTGGCGCAGCTGCCGAGCGTGATGATTCGGTGGATCCGCAGACGATTGTGCTCAAGCCGGGGGAGTCCGCTCACAGCGCGCTGCGCATCACGAACGCCGACGCCTTCGACTCCAATGCATGCAACGCCCAGCAAGCCGATTCGCTCGTCGTCTATCCACCGGACCAGACGCAGGCAATCACCATCGCCACCAGCGACTTCAAGGGATGCGCGAACTCCAACACGAAGATCATCACGGTGCGGGCCCTCGAAGCCGGCACCGGCGACCAGCAGTAACCAATAATTCCCCCGGGGTACGCCTCGGGGGGAATTTTCATGCGTGAGTATTTTTCTCAGCGCATCGCGGAGGATTTATGCATATCGTAGGAATCAGCTGGCTGGACGCACTGGCTGTGCTCAGCGCCGTGGTGTTGTGCGGTCTCATCGGTTTCGAACGCGAGGCGCGTCGCAAGGACGCGGGCAGTGGCGTGCGGGGCGGGGATGCTTCCGCTTGCGGCGCTCGTCACCGTGTTGTACTTCTTCGTGGTGCTTGCCGTGGCGCCGCTCGTCACGTGGATGCTGCGACGCGACCGCGACTGCACGCTACGCATGACTTACGAGGACGGCAAGGGCGCGTTGCGCGAAACACTGCTTCTCGCCGACGGCGCAGGGTACGTTACGCAGATCGTGACCACTCGCGCACACCGCGGAGACGATTGGAAAGGCGCGAGCGTCGAGATCCGAATCAGCGGTGACCTGGCTCACCTGCATGATTTTCTTGAACGCGCGCAACGCATAGACGGCGTGCACGACCTGGAGCTGTTGTCGAAAGACGACTGACAGACAGGTCGCGCAGGCGTGTCTCGTGACATATCTCGGTGTGCTGATGCGCGCCGGACGACATGTGACATCACGGGAATCTTTGCCAAGCCACCGTACCTGCCCTGCCAGGCGTGTGCCCTGCATCCGTTGGTATGAGGATACGCAGACCGGCGGCGTGAAACGAGGCGTTTCCTCTCAGGGTTTGCAATGGCAGGCAATCAGCGAAATTTAGAAGAGGAAGCGACCGGCCTGCCGCAACCGCTCCTGCAGCGCCTGGGAATCCTTCGGAGCGTTCTTCGCAATCCTCCCGGCGCAGTCGGACTCGGACGGAACCAGCCGGACTCAGCCTGTACCCGCCGAGTACACTGATGAATCATGGAAGAAAGCACACAAAGCAGCGCACAGGCGCAGGACCTTACCAAACCGCAGGAAACAGGCAACGCCGCCATGAACCACGACCTGGGGCCGGGTGGCACGGACCGCAAGAGTGCCAAGATCGGCATAGCGGTTATAGCGGCATTGGTGGCGAATGTCCTGGTGGCGCTCGTCAAGTTCGCGGTGTTCCTGTTCACCCGTTCGGCATCCATGCTGTCGGAAAGCGTGCATAGTCTGGCGGATTCGGGCAACGAGCTCACCCTTATCATCGGCAACAAGCTGTCGCACCGTCCGCCCAGCCGCAAGCACCCACTCGGCTGGTCCCGAGCACGCTACCTGGCGTCGTTCATCGTAGCGGTGTCGCTGTTCGCAATCGGTGGCGTATACTCCGCGAGCGAGTCCATTGCGAAAATCCGCGCCGTGATGCATGGCGGCCCCGAGGCGCATGCCGTCGACGCCAGCAAAATGAGCATCGTATTGGTCGTTACCGTGATTTGCGCGCTCATCGAAGGGTGGAGCCTGCACAATGGCATCAAGGAGGCGAAGGAACGTTTCGCCGAAACTCATGACCCCGGCCGCTTCAGTCTATGGAAGTTCTGGCGTGGCACCAAGTCCTCCGACATCGCCGTTGTGCTGGCAGAGGATACCCTTGCGGTCATAGGCCTGGCTTTCGCCTTCATCGGCACCGCCATTGCCATCGCCACCGGCGACGAAATCTGGGATGCGATCGGCGGCACGAGCATCGGCGTGCTGCTGATCATCGGCGCTCTGCTGCTGGGCGGGCAGGTCGCATCGCTGCTCATCGGCGAAGGCGCCAGCGCCCACACCTACCAGATCATCTCCGATGTGCTGGCCCGGAACGCGGACGTGGAACGGGTGCTTGCCGACCCGGCAGCCATCCATCTGTCCGAGAAGCGCATTCTGGTGCTGCTCAAGGTGCAGTTCCGCAACGAGACAGAGCTGGATGACGCAATCGCCATCAACCAGCTGGAGGAACAGCTTCGGGCCGCGATACCGTACTACACACTCGACATCGTGGTGGAACCGGACACCTACAATCCCGTGCAGGCCGCTAAGGTCGAGGATTGGGTGGATTAATAACGATGTCAGGGCATGTTTCACCGCACCATGTCAAAAAGACAGATAGGCGCAAGGGGACGGGTGGCAGCTAACGCGGCACGGGGCTTCGCCGCTGTGCTGCTCGCATTCCTGTTTGCAACGCTGGCAGGATGTTCGGCGCCGTGGTCGCACTCAGACGCGGCATCGGATGCGGCTGTTCCGTCGGCCGCGGCAGCCCAGTCGTCCGAGGGCGCAACCGCGGGGTCTTCCACAGACGGACCAACCGCATCGACGGCCCCTCAGACGCAGACTTTCACCGATGACATCTTCCTCACCGGTGACTTCCTGCTGCATTCCACCGTATGGCAGGATGCGCAGCAGGCCGATGGGTCGTACGACTTCACACACATGATGTCCGGCATCGGCGACCTGGCGCAAGGCTACGACCTCAAGTACTACAACCAGGAGTCCATCCTCGGCGGCACCGCCATGGGGCTGTCGAGCTATCCGACGTTCAACAGCCCGCAGGAGGCGGGCGACGCCATGGTCGCGCAGGGTTTCAACCTCGTCTCCACGGCCAACAACCATTCGCTCGACAAGGGCGCCGCGGGCATCACCAGCTCCCTGGCATACTGGAAGCAGCAGGAGCAGCAGCACGGCGTGCACACGGCCGGCACCTACCTGTCGTGGGATGACCAGCGTGCCATCCCCGTCTACGAGAAGAACGGCATCACCTACACGTTCCTGTCGTGGACGTATGGCTGCAATGGCATAGTGGCTCCCGCGGGGCAGGAATATCTTGTCAATGTGTACCCGAGGCGCGTGGACGAACTGCTTGGGCAGATCCGCCAGGCGAAGGCGGCAAGCGATGTCGTCATCGTGGCGATGCACTGGGGCACCGAATACACCTTCGACCCCACCGCCGAACAGCAGACGCTCGCACAACAGTTGGCGGACGCGGGCGCGGACATCATCGTCGGCAACCATCCGCATGTCATACAACCTGTGCAACGCATCGGCAAGGCCGTGTGCTTCTACGCAATGGGAAACCTCATGAGCGGGCAGGAAGGCGAAGAGCGCCTCATCGGCATGGCAGGGGGCGTCACCGTGACCAAGACCGTGACTGGCAGCAACAGCAGCGACAGCAGCGTCAGCATCGGCAATGTGCGCGCCGACCTGCTGTACACGTACCATGACGCGTCGTACCACGATTACCAGGTCATTCCTTTCGACCGGCTTGACGATGCGCACCTGCCTGGATACCAGCAGATCTACCAGAGGTATGCACCGATCATCACAAGCCTGGATACATCGATTGCGGTGGGCGGCGTGCGCAAGCAGTGACGGTGCGCACGGCGACGGAATAAGGCGGAGCCCGGATGGCTGAGTAGTGTCAGGCATCCGGGCCCCATGTCATGATGCGGTGCAATCACGCGTGCGGCGTTACTTCCCGTTGCGTTACTTGCCCTCGGATTTCTCCGTCTCGGCGTCGATGAGCGTATAGCCTTGCTCCACAATCACCTCGCGCAGCTTGCGCAGGTACAGCTCGGCTGCGTTCGAGATATTAGCCCGTTCGTTCGTGATCCAGCCCAGCAGCATCGTCTTGTCGGTATCGAGCGGGATGGTGATGATTTTCTCGTTGTTGAGATCTTCGTTGTCTATGCCCGTGCACACCGTGTAGCCGTTGAGACCCACGATGAAGTTGAGGATGGTGGCACGATCGGTCACGTTGATCTGCTTGGGGGAGTATTCGGGCCACACGGCCTCCTCCGCGAAGTAGAAGCTGCCTTCCTCACCCTGGTCGTATTGGATGAACGGATACGGTTTCAGGTCGTCCATCGTCACCCGGCGCTTGGCGGCGAGCGGGTTCTTGCGGCTGATGAACACATGCAGGTTCGCCTCGAACAGCGGGTGGAACACGAGATGCTTTTCGCGCAACAGCTTGCCGATCACATCCTTGTTGAAATCCGAAAGGTAGATGATGCCCAGTTCGGACTGCATGTTGGCGACCTGGTTGATGATGTCCTTCGTGCGTGTCTCGCGGATCGTGAACTCATATTCGTCGGAGTCGATTTCGTGCATCATCTTCACGAACGCTTCAACGGAAAACATGTAATGCTGGGTGCTCACCTGGCACAGCTGGCGGCGCGGCTTCGTGTGCTTGTAGCGCTCCTCAAGCAGGTCGGTCTGATCAAGGATCTGCCTGGCGTAGGTGAGGAATTCCGCACCATCCACGGTGAGCGCAATGCCTTGGGACGAGCGTGTGAAAATCTCGATGCCCATCTCTTTCTCGAGTTCCTTGACCGCCGACGACAGCGCAGGTTGCGAGATGTAGAGTTCATGGGAGG
>CAYVHC010000031.1:0-12539 GCA_964451025.1 uncultured Bifidobacteriaceae bacterium | reverse complement strand
TTACATCTATTATCTAATGTTCCTTATACTGGAGATTATGAAGGATTTATTATTAACAATCTCGGTATTGTGAATAGGCAACCATCTGATATACTCAGAAAGAGCTTTATTGAGGGAAGATGGAATTCTACTACGAATTGGCCTAGAACAATAACTACAACTGTTCTACGTTCTAATTTCAATGGCACAAACGATGTTGCTTCTAGGGCATCAACAGTAGATGGCAAAACAGTAGCAGCTACAACCAAGTTCAGTGAGATATCACCTGCTATAATTGACGGAGCGCCTGGCCATAGCTGGTATGAAGAGGATTATGAAGGATTCATAAAAGTTACTCTTAAAACTTCATTTACTGTAATACCTCCTAAGGATAATTGGTTTGAGATATTCAGAGATATTTCTGACTGGAAATCTGAATACAATACTATCCCTAATCCTATAAAACTGCCAGTTGAAAAATTTACTTTATACAACGGAAAGAACTTTGTACTTGGATATGCAAGTCACAGTCCTAGTGTTTCAATCGGAGCAAGTACTTATAGAACTGGTGGTCCCAAAATACAAGGACCAAGTGAATTTAAACAAGTAGAATTCAAGGATATTATAGTTCCAAACACTTGTTATGAATTCATGATACGAGGTTCTGCTTACGACCAACATTAACAGTTTGTAGTCATTTAGTGCCCTTAATCTCAAAGTGATTGAGGGTACAATAATGATTATAAATTTGTACATGATCTGCCGAGGGGCGATCCCAGTGTGCGTCTTTCGGAGGAGCAGAGCGAGAAACTAACGCAGGATGAGGTGTATTGCTACTCGGTCTACACCATCAACGTCAACGATTTGTACAATCTGGCTTTCGCCAATGATGCGCTTCTTACGGATTCCCAGCAGGCGATAGTCGACTGCTTCCATAAGCAGGGGCTGATGCCGGTCAGCTATACCAAGGAGCAGTATCTCAAGGAATGGGATGAGTATGGCGAAACCGGGGACATGACTGTGTTCAGCTTCGACCCATTGGACATGGGAATCCGCGAATGCCAGACCGCAAACGGAATGGGCGTGGATTATGGTCCTAACGACAACTTGCCCACATGGAAGCCCTTTGGCTGACGGGATAGGCGATTTGTGAGGTAGGCGACGGCGCTGTCGCATAAAGACATGGATAGAAAGGGACATCCATGGGAAAGCCAGTGAAAAACCGGAAATCTTCTCGTGCTAGACGCGGAGTCTCGATGGCTTGGGTGTGCGTGCTCGTGGTTGCAGCGGCATGCATAACCGCGGGTGTGTGCGCGGTGTATCTGCCCGACCGCACTCCGGCGTTGCTGCAGCATGCCGCGGAGGTCACGTCGGCTCCTGTGGAGACGCAGGAGTGGAGTAACACGCGGCAGGTCACGTTCACCCCAACGATGTCTGCTGATCGAATTCTCACTTCGAACAGCAGCGGCATGGTGACGGCGGACTGGAGTTCCGCCGGCTTGCAATCGGGCAAGGCGGCGTTCGCTGTCGACGGCAGGCCGGTCATCTCCCTTGCGACGAGCCAACCGTTGTGGCGAGACTTGCATTATTACGACACCGGCGAGGATGTGCGCGCTTTGAACAACGAGTTGGTGCGGCTCGGTTACCCAGCCGATGCGGACAGCGCCACCTACAGCTGGAACACGGGCAACGCGTGGAGCAAGCTCCTTGCGGCTGCTGGATCCGCTGGGGCTGCGGACGGGAGCTTCCAGATCAGTGACATGCTGTGGATTCCGCAGGATTCCGTCAGCGTATCGGGGTGGACTGCGAGTCCGGGAGCGCAGATCATGGCCGGTGCCCAGCTTGCTACGGTGCCTGGCGTGCTTGAGAAACTGACTATTGGGGGAATCGCGGCGACGGATTCGGACCGAACCGTGGTGGTGTATGGGCAGAGTGGCACATTGCCTGCCGGTCAGACCAACGTGACCGACCAAGCGTTTCTCGACGCGGTCTCGTCATCGCAATCCTGGAAGTCGCAGACCGCTGATTCTCTTGCGGCCGGGGTTTCCGGAACCATCTCGACAGGTGATTCCACGCATGTGCTCCGTGTGCCGGCTGCCGCTGTGTTTGGCATGGACGCCACTGGGGCGAATGGGTGCATCATTGCCGAGGGGAAGACCGTGCACGTTTCCATCGTGGGGGCGCAGATGGGTGTGAGCCTCGTGACCGCAACGGATGGAAGCGACATCGATGCGATGCACAGCGTTACCGTCGGATCGGCGTTGGGGAGCGCGACATGCGAGTGAGTGCGGTGGATGTGGCCCACCGGTTCCCGGGCACGGACATCCTTTTCGAGCATGTGAGCTTCACGGTGGAGCCAGGTGAAGTGGTGGCATTGTGCGGGCCGTCCGGATGCGGGAAATCCACGTTGCTGTCCATTCTTGCGGGATGGGAGAAACCGTGGGCTGGCCACATCGAACGCGAGGAGATCGAACGGGTCGGCTGGGTGTTTCAGAATCCCTATGGGGTGGCGAACCGCACGGCTCTCGACCATGTCGTCTTTCCGTTGCTTGCCAAGGGAATCGGGCGCCGTCAGGCGGAATCCCATGCGAGGGAAGTGCTGTCGCTGTTCTCGCTCGACGGCGTGGCGGACCGTCGGTTCGCCGAACTCTCCGGCGGTGAGGCGCAGCGTCTTATGCTCGCGCGTGCTGTGTGCTCCCACCCGGACATGCTGCTCGTAGATGAGCCGACCGCCCAGCTTGACACGCGCACAGCCGAGTCCGTGAGCCATGTGCTGGGTAATCTCGCAGGTCAGGGGATGATCGTGTTCGTGGCCACGCATGATCCACGTACACGCGACGCCTGCGACAGGGTCATCGACCTTGCGGATTATGCGCCTCCCGAGGATGAAACGGAAGACGAGTCCGAAACCCCGGAACGGGCGTCGGAGTGCCTTGCGTCTGTGCCGGAGGACGTCGCGGACGGAAAGGACGATGCACGCGGGGAGACCGATGCCGTGGACGGGCTCGCCACAACAGGTGGACACGATGCCAGCGGACATGATGCCGATGGACCGGCCACGGACGGCAAGATGCTTCCGCAGATGACGCAGAAACTGACAGACAGGCGCATGCGCTTGCGTTGCGTGTGCTCCGAAGCCCACCGCAACCTGTCCCTGGGCGTCACCCATGCATTGGTCTTCCTGATGGTCATGCTTGCTGCGGCTCTGCTTCTCGGAGGTTACGACGCCTTGAGCATCATAGCGTTGCAAAACCAGGCCGTGGCGCGGATCTCCTCGCTTGCAGATGTGCATGATGTGCTGGGCGGCTCGGTCGACGGGGCGGCGTGTGACGGACTGAGCCGCAATTCCAACGGAGTGCGTGAATCCGGCGCGCTTCGTTCGGCCAACTCGGTGATTCCGTTGGCCACACCCCGGCAGGAAGTGCCGGTGTATCAGGTGACGCCCGGTATGATACAGCTGATCGCGGATTCGCAGCGTTCCTCCTCGATGGCAGCGGATTCCACCAAGGTATGGGTGTCCACTGACCTTGCTGATCTGTTCGGCATCACCGAAGGGTCGGTATTGCCCACCAACGACGGCGCCGTGACGGTGGGAGGAGTGTACAAGTGGCCGAACGACGGGCGTGACACGCGCCTCTCGTTTGCGTTCGTTGTGCCGGTGAACGAAACGGACGGGCAGTTCCAGGAATGCTGGGCGGAGCAGTGGCCGGTGGATGACCAGCTCGACGCATTGCTGTATACAACGGTTGTGGCGGACCAATCAGCCCAGAACGTGGGTGTGCTCAGCATGAACAACAGTTACTCGCAGTGGGATTCCGAAGCCGCCTACCGGTCACGCACCACGCGCATCGCGCCGTGGATCGGACTGGGCGTGGGCGTGGCATGCGGCGCCATCGCGGTCATCAGGCGGCGACTGGAATATGCCGGGGCGCTTCATGCCGGGCAGTCTCGCGGGTCGATGCTTCTGGGCGTCGCTTTGGAAACACTGACATGGGCGGGCCTTGCGGCGCTGTCCTCGGGCATGCTGCTCGCAGGGCTGTGCGAGAGGATGTGCCCTGTCGACACGACGACGGTGATGCAGCAGTGCGTCAGAGTGCCGGTGGCGATGCTCGCTGGAGCCATGGTGGCTGCGCTGTTTTGCGGTGTGTGCATTCGCGAATCCCGGTTGCTCAAGTATTTCAAGAGCCGGTAGCAGCCCTATGATGGGGGCATGCCCATTAGCTCAGCAGTTCTCGAGAACCCCAGGTCCGATCGCATTCGCCGCGTCGCGGACCTTGCGTCGCGCCATGCACGGCGCAAAATCGGAAGGTTCCTTGCAGAAGGCCCGCAGAGCGTGCGCGAAGCGGTGCGGTTCATGCCCTCCGCCGTGCACGACCTGTATGTGAGCGCCTCGCTCATGAATGACCCTCACAGCCCGGCGGAGACGATTGCGTTCGAGGCCGACCGCGAAGGAATCTACGTGCATCCGTGCAACGGCGCGGTCATGGACAAAATCAGCAGTGACTGCCAGGGAATAGCCGCCGTCGTGGATTGCGACGCCGTGGAGCACGTGGCCACACGGCCTATCGACGCACAGCTCGATACACGGCCCGCTTCGCTCGTCGCGGCCTGCTGGCAGGTGCGCGACCCGGGCAACGCAGGCACCATCATCCGCGTGGCTGACGCCGCCGGATGCGCAGGCGTCATCTTCGTGGACGACTGTGTGGATGTGACGAACCCCAAGGTGGTGCGCGCCACCGCCGGGTCGCTCTTCCACATACCCGTCGTGCGCCTCGGTGTGGACGGCTTCTTTGGATGGGCGGCTGACCACGACATCCACGTGACCGCGGCCGATGTCTATGGCACGCCTGTCAAGCCCCCCATCGCTCTTCCCGACATGCTTCGCACGACGGAAGGTGCCGCGCGCACGCGCGTGGTGCTCTTCGGCAATGAGGCGCGAGGACTCGAGGAAGGCACCGTCAACCGGTGTGATGACGTAGTGACCATACCTATATATGGGAAGGCTGAATCGCTCAACGTCGCCACAAGCGCAGCCGTGCTGCTTTATGCGTTCGCCATGCGGAGCGCGGCGCGCTGAACGCTTGTCGCTCGGCTACAGTTGGTCGGTGGAACCCGCCGCGACAGCGTGCAGGCCGCGCCATTCGTGAATGCGTGGCGCGGCTGCGGCCTGATTGCAGTGCGCTCATGGTGCTCATGGCGCGTTTCACCGTGCGTTCGCGGTGCATGTGTGATGCAGTTGCAGCACGTTCATAGGACGCCTGGCCATGTCGAGTCTGACCATGACAATGTTTTTCATGGACGCCGCGCCCGCCCGTGTCGGCGGCAGCGCCCGAAACCAGGGAACCAGAAAGGTAATCCAGTGGTAGATAGCTCAACGTTTGACGCCGCCGCGCTGACGGCGGCCATCAACGAAGGAATCTCCAAGGTCAACGCCGCGATGACGCTTGACGAACTCCACGCGGTGCGCACGCAATACGCTGGCGCTGATTCCGCACTCGCGGCGGCCTCCAAGGCCATCGGCAGCCTGCCCAAGGACCAGAAGAAAGACGCCGGCAAGGTGCTCGGCAAGCTTCGCGCCGACTTCGGCCGCGCCTACGGCCCCAAGGAAGAGCAACTCAAGCAGGAAGCCGAGGCAGCGGCGCTCGCAGCCGAGCGCGTCGACATGACCCAGCCGGTGGAACGCAAGCCGCTGGGCGCACGCCATCCGCTGCCCAAGCTGCTGGAGGACGTGGAAGACTTCTTCGTCTCCATGGGTTGGCAGATTGCCGACGGCCCCGAGGTCGAAACGGAATGGTACAACTTCGACGCCCTGAACTTCGGCCCCGACCATCCGGCGCGTCAGATGCAGGACACCTTCTACGTCAAGGGCAACCAGGCGAAGGATGCCGCCGGCTTCGTGGGCTCCAACATCGTGGTGCGCACGCAGACGTCGTCCGACCAGGTGCGTTCGCTCATCGAACGCGGCGTGCCGCTGTACATCGCCTGCACCGGTCGCGTCTACCGCACCGACGAGCTGGATGCCACGCACACCCCGGTCTTCCACCAATGCGAAGCGCTCGCCATCGACAAGCACCTGACGATGGCTGACCTCAAGGGCGTGCTCAACAAGCTCGCCGTCGCGATGTTCGGACCAGACGCCAAGGCACGCCTGCGCCCCAGCTACTTCCCGTTCACCGAGCCGAGCGCCGAGATGGATCTGTGGTTCCCCGACAAGAAGGGCGGCCCCGGCTGGATCGAATGGGGCGGCTGCGGCATGGTGAACCCCAATGTGCTCAAGTCCGCCGGCATCGACCCCGATGTGTATTCCGGTTTTGCATTCGGCGTCGGCATGGAGCGCACGCTCCTGCTGCGCCACGACATCAACGACATGCACGACCTCGTGGAAGGTGACGTGCGTTTCAGCAAGCAATTCGTGATGGGGGAGTGAGCAATGCCTTTCATTGACATCGACTGGTTGCGTGAGCATGTGGCGGTTCCGCAGGATGAATCCTACGAGCAGCTCGCCAAGGACCTTGTGCGCGTCGGCCTCGAGGAAGAGGAAATCCACAAGTCATCGGTTACTGGCCCCATCGTCGTGGGCTACGTGGTGGACGCCACGCCTGAGCCGCAGAAGAACGGCAAGGTCATCAACTGGTGCCATGTGGACGTGGGCGACGCCTACAACGAGACCGATGAGAACGGCAACAAGGTGCCGCGTGGCATCGTGTGCGGTGCACCGAACATGCGTGCCGGCGAAAAGGTCGTCGTGACCCTTCCGGGTGCCGTGCTGCCTGGGGACTTCCAGATTCAGCCGCGCAAGACCTACGGTCACATTTCCAACGGCATGTGCGCTTCCGAGCGGGAACTTGGCTTGGGAAGCGACCACAACGGAATCATCCTGCTGTCGGAGCGCGGTTACACGCAGGAGGAATACGACGCCATCAAGCCCGGTGACGACGCCATCAAGCTGCTGCACATGGATGAGCCGCTTCTTGAGATCAACATCACCCCTGACCGCGGCTATGCGTTCTCGTATCGCGGCGTTGCCCGTGAATTCCACAATTCCACCGGCGCACAATTCACCGATCCGGTGGACGCTCTCAATGCGGCAGCACCCGTGGTGGCGGCAGACAGCCCTACGGACGTGGACGTGATTGTGAACGACACCAATCCGATTCACGGCGTGCCCGGATGCGACCGCTACTATGCGCGCATCGTACGTGGGTTCGATCCGACAGCAAAATCCCCGTCATGGTTGCAGCATCGCCTGCTGCGCGCCGGGATGCGCCCGATTTCGCTCGCCGTGGATGTGACCAACTACGTGATGCTTGACCTGGGTCAGCCGATGCACGCCTACGACCTCGACAAGCTGTGCCCGCCAATCGTGGTGCGCCGCGCCGAGGAAGGCGAGAAGCTCACGACCCTCGATGGCAAGACGCATGAACTGTCCACCGAAGACCTGCTTATCACCGATTCACCAGACGGCAAGCAGGGAAGCCGCATCATCGGTCTTGCCGGCGTCATGGGCGGCCTCTATGGCGAGGTGACGAGCGAAACGAAGAACATCCTGCTCGAATCCGCGCACTTCGACCCGGTGACCATCGCGCGTTCCGCACGCCGCCACAAGACGCCGTCGGAGGCGTCGCGCCGTTTCGAACGCGGCGTCGACACCGAGCTGCAGCCCGCCGCCTCCCAGATGGCAGCGCAGCTGCTCACCCAAGTCGCAGGCGGCGAGGCGAGCAACACGCCCACCGACTACAACACGGTGCCCCATCATCAGACCATTCGCTTCAAGACAAGCGAAGTGGAGCGTCTGACCGGCCTTGACCTGAGCATCGACCGCATCTCCGAGATTCTCACCGACATCGGCTGCCGCTTGGGCGGCGGTGGCAATGGCGAACTTACTGTTGCCGCTCCCAGCTGGAGGCCGGATCTCACCGAACCGTGCGACTTGGTCGAGGAAGTCGCCCGCATCGAAGGCTACGACACCATCCCCACGACCGTTCCGCCGGTGCCTGCGGGCAACGTGGGGCTCACCGCCGACCAGCAGCGCAAGCGCATGGTGGCCGACACCTTGGCAGAATACGGGCTTGTCGAAACGCTGACATACCCGTTCGTGGGCGATGCCGACTTCAAGGCATTCGCGTTCGACCCCGCCGTTGAGAAGCCCTACAGCGTGGAGATCGCCAATCCTCTCGCCGGCGATAGGCCGTTCCTGCGCCGCAACATCCTCATCACGCTGGCTCTCACCGTGCAGCGCAACATTCGCCGCGGCATCGACAACGTGAGCCTGTATGAGCTGGGACATGTGTTCCTCGCTGATCCGAACGCGCCCGCAGTGCCTGCCCTGCCCGGTGGTGTCAAGCCCACCGACGAGCAGCTCGCGGCGCTTGACGCAGGCCTGCCCCAGCAGCCGCTGCATGTGGCTGGCATCTTCACTGGCTTGGCGCAGGACGACGGTTGGCTGGGCGACAAGCGTCCCGTGGATTGGAGCGACGCGGTGGAAGCCGTGCGCCGCATCTCCGACCGCCTGGGCGCTGGTCTGCGTCTCGTGCAGCCTGCCGCAGGCGTGGCAGTGCCGGAACAGTGGCATCCCGGTCGTTACGCCGCGGTGCAGCTTGCCGACGGCACGATGGTGGGTCGCGTGGGTGAATTCCATCCGCGCGTCAACGAAGCGCTGGGCTTCCCGCAGCATTCCGCTGCGTTTGAGCTTGACCTTTCCGCCATCTTCGCTGGCGTGGCGTACGCTCCGCTGCAAGCCAAGCCGGTTTCGACCTTCCCGCCCGTCAAGCAGGACTTCGCGTTCACCGTGGATGATGCCGTGAGCTCCGACCAGGTTGAGGCTGCAATCCGTGCGGCGGCCGGTGATGATCTGGAAGACGTGCGGCTGTTCGACGTATTCAACGGCGGGCAGCTGGGCGAAGGCAAGAAGTCGCTGGCATACGCCGTGACATTCCGCTCGCCCACGAAGACGCTTTCCAGCGATGATTCCGACGCATTGCGCGCTGCAATCGTCGATGAATGCGCGAAGCTGGGAGCGCAGTTGCGCGCATAGCGGCAGATGCGGCTGTGAATGCAGGGAAGGCCGGTCATGTGAAGGCATGGCCGGCTTTCGCCATGCTGGGGGAGTTGTGCGGGGCCTCGGGCAGTGAACCAACGGATAGTGATCTGGCGGGAGATTCGGCTGTGAGCATGATGCATTCAGGTGGTTTTCAGGAAGATTCCTATAATTGCTGACACAGTGAACGGTGAACCGATGAGGAAGGCACGGCCATGACAAATGCCAACGGGAATGACGCCTACGGGAACGTTTACGAAAACGTACAGGATTATGCACAGGATTATGCACAGACTCCCGCAGGCGGGGCGTCGGATGTTGCAGGCGGTGCACAGGACGCAGGCGATGATGCACAAGGGTCACGGCCGGCATATGGCGCCATGCAAAGCGATTATCCGGGGTGGAACCCGTATGTTTATGGCGCGCCTGATTCCGGCTCCAAGGGGGCAGCATCTTCTGCGAATTCCCCTGCCGCCAATGCGCCTCAGGCGCTGCCGTTGAACGGATACGGTCAGCAGGGCGGTGCCAACGGTGCAAATGCGGGCAACGCGGGCAATGGTCGCCTGGGCAGCTATGGCAATGCCCCCATGTTCCCGGGGCAGCAGATGGATGGCCGCAATGGCGCGCCCCAAGGCGGCGGCGATAGCACTGGCAACGGTAACATCATGTGGACCCCGTATGGGTCGGTGAACCTTGACGATCCTGCGCAGAACCCATGGTATGGCAGGTGGGATTCGCTATCCGTGATCGCATTCATCACCACGTTCTTCATGCCGTTCGTGGGATTGGTGCTCGGATGCTTCGCCATGCACCGCACGCGTGTGTTTCACATGAAGGGACGCGGCCTTGCGATAGCCTCCATCGTGCTCAGCGTGGTGCTGCTCGTGTTCCAGTTCTATCTGGTGCGCAGCGGTATGTACACGCAGCTGCTGGAGTCCATCAGCGGCACTTCCGGCTCGGGTTCGGGCTCGACTCCGTCACCCAGTACAAGCGCCAGCAGCTCATCCAGCGCCTCCGCAAGCGTGTATTCGGCGTAGTGCGGCGGAGGGCAGACGGTGGTGGCGGACGGCCGCGTCATTGTCTTGCCACTGTGGCGCTGTGACAGGGCGCATCGCCTCACGTCACAGCGTCGCATTCATATGGCTTCGAACAGCATGGCTTCGAACGGCGTGGTCTGTTCGAAGCCACTTTCATAACGGGCGGTCACATCCGCACGGCTTCGAACAACACGGCCTGGGCGGGGTGCAGGCTCGGCGGGCGAAGGCCGTATGTTTCCAAGGCAACCGTAGGCAGGAGCACTCCGTGGGATGTCCACCAGCCAAGTGGCGACTGCCCATTGCCGATGCCGGTGGCGTCGAGGTCCGCGCTGACGGGCAGCGGCTTGATTTGGTAAACGGCATCGCGGGCAAGCCCCGGAAGATTGACCGGTGCGGCAGGGTATGTCTGCGATGTGGTGAGCTGGGTGAAGCGGTACACGGCGTATGACCGGTCAGCGCTGACGATGCCATCCAACCGCACCGCTGGATCGGCGCTGTCGGCATGCACAACCGTTCCCGTGGCGAATGTGCGGCGGCGCTTCTTGTAAGCCTCCACCCATGTGGCGAGCCTATGCAGATTCTCGGGCGGTTCCTTGAGCAAATTCCATTCGATGCCCAGGTGGCCGAAGAACGCCATTGCCATGCGCAGGTCCTGGCTTGTCGCGCGGTGCGTCGAATGCGCAGGGCTCGCGCCCACATGCTCGCCCATCATTTCGGGCGGCACCAGAAGTGACGTGTAGCGCTGAATGTCGGCGCGTTCCACCGGGTCGACGCAATCGGAGGTCCAGATGCGATCGGCGTAGCGCAGAATTCCCAAATCCACGCGAGCCCCGCCGGACGCGCAGCTTTCAATCTCGAGCCGTGGGTGCGCGAATTTCAGGTCATGGAAGATTCGATACACGGCAAGCGTCTGCCCGTGCACCGCGGGACGGCCGGTGCGCGGCGACACCGCTTCGGTGACCAGCCTGTTGTGGTCCCATTTGATGTAGTCGATGCCCAGTTCGCCGATCAGGCGGTTCATGGCGCCGAACACATAGTCGTAGGCATCCGGGTTCGTCAGGTCGACGACCTGCTGGGAGCGCCCTTGCAGCGGCAGGCGTGCGGGGGTGGGGCGCAGCACCCAATCCGGATGCTTGCGGAACATTTCGGAGTCCGGGTTCACCATCTCCGGCTCGAACCACAGGCCGAACTCCATGCCCTTGCGATGCACGTAATCCGCCAGCGCCTTGAGGCTGTTGGGTCCGTCAGGCCAGACGTCCTGCGAAACCCACCAGTCGCCCAAGCCTGAAGTGTCGTCTCGCCTTGAACCGAACCATCCGTCATCCACGACGAACCGTTCCACGCCGCTGTCCGCTGCCTTGTCGGCAAGTCGGGCGAGCGTGTCGTAATCATGCTGGAAGTACACGGCCTCCCACGTATTGAGGATGACCGGACGCGGTTTGCGTGCCAGATTCGGGTGCTGTGCGCGCACGAATCCGTGGAAGCGGTGCGCGACCTCGTCCAGCCCGGTGCCGAACGCGCCATACACCCATGGCGTGGTGTAATGCTCGCCGCGCGCGAGCGTGATTTCGCCGCCGAACAGTTTCTCGCCTCCGCCAATCACGCCTTGGGTGTAGGGCAGGCGTTCTGCGGACAGCACGCTGTTGCCGCTCCAGCCGACATGCACCGAATACACGTCGCCGCGTTCGAAACCGAATCCGGGCGTGCCGGCGGTCAGCAGCAGGGATGCGTCGAAGTCGGGGCGCCCGGCCATCGACAGTCTTTCGAAACGGCCGATGGTGAGCGGCTGGCGCTGGGGTGAGCGTTCATGCAGATGATGGCCTGTGGTAGTGAGTATCTCAGTTGCCTGCTGGGGCAGCGGGTAGCCCAGTTCGATGCCATTGACGTCAAGCGCGCCTTCGCCGAGGTTGGTGATGGTGGCGCGTTGACGAATCAGGCCTGAGTCGGTCAGTTCGCAATCCCAGTGCAGGCCGATGTGCTGCTCGCTGTCTTCGGCATCGACGCTGAGGGATGGAGAAGCGGATGCTGAGGGAACGGATGTGCGGACGGTGCCGTCGGAGGGACGGACGGTGCCGGTGTTGGACGGGCGGATATCGGCGGTGTTGGACGGACGGATGTCGGCGGTGTTGGACGGACGGATGTCGGCGGTGTCTGATGGGCGGGCGTCGGTGTTGGACGGGCGGATGTCGGTGACACTGAAGTTGCAGAATGCTTCGGTGCCGTCTCGGCGGATGTCGATGCGAGGGGCGCCGATCCATGATTCCGATTGCGTGGGGATGATGCTCGGCCATGCGGTGTTGTCCAAAGCCCCGGACACGCGTTGCGGGTGCAGTGCGTCATAGAGGGTCGCGACGGTTTCCGGGTGGGGCAACGGGCGTCCCCAGTGGACGAAACGCGGAAGGTCGTGCCCGGGGAAGACGAGTGCGAATGCAACGTTGGCGGAGGTGTTCTCGGCGTATGCTGCGGTGATGGCGGTGCCGTCGGCG
>CAYVHC010000030.1:0-13190 GCA_964451025.1 uncultured Bifidobacteriaceae bacterium | reverse complement strand
CCCCCGCCAAACACGTTCACCCTATCACGCAACGCGGTCAGCGACGCTGGGCACAGCGGAGCCCAACCCACGATCCGTCTTATGATCGCGCGCGTACCATGACTGCGCACTTTGTGCCCGTTGGCACGCCCGCTGGCATGCCAACGGGTGCCGCGCATAAGCCCGCGCGAACACGCAAACGCCACAGCACCACAGCCGATCATCACCATGCCCAGCAGCATAAACGTTCTCGCGGTCCATGCCGACCCTGTCCGAGGCAACGCGGTGATCGACGTCTGGTTGACGATATCGCTCACAGTGGGATTCATGGGATCGAGCGTGCTGCCTGTCGTGCCGCCGGAGCGGGTGATATGGTGACATCTCCCGTTGGCGCCATGGTGGCGAGTTGCGCGGATTCTTTCCGCAAGGTGTCGGTCTTGAAATTCGCATAATCGGTGCCATCTACTTGGAACGACTTATACCGGCCACCAGCTGTTTTGGTGGCCTCATCAATCGTGGTCTACGCGGTCTGGAAGTCAATCATGCTGGGACCATCACCGTCCTTGCCGCCTGCGGATGTGCCGCGCATAACCTTGATCTGGGTGCTGATGGCCTCCTGAAGCTGACTGACATGCGAAATGATGCCAATGGAACGTCCTTGTTCTGCCAGCTTTTGCAGTTCCAGGACCACGTCTCTGCGACAATTCTCGTCCAACGTGCCGAAACCCTCATCGATGAAGAAAACTCCCATCTCGATGCCAGCGGCACGCGTCTGCACAACACGCGCCAATCCTAGCGACAGTGCAAGCGAGATGAAGAACGTCTCGCCTCCTGACAGGGTTTCTACATCACTGTTCCTGTTTGTGCGCGCATCGTAGACACAAATCGGAAGTCCCTGCTTGGCATTGCCTTTTGATTTGTTCCCCAAGCTCAGGCGGAAAATGCCGTCGTGGATGCCTTTGAGGATGATGTTGGTCTCGTCAAGTACGGCGGTGAAAATTTGCTGCACCGCGTAGGCCGAAATCGTCAACTTATTGGGATTTTCTCCCTTGTAGTTCTTGCCACACAGAAGCTGGCTCATGCATTGGTATGGCCATGCATGAGAACGGGTCTTCTCCCATTCGTCGGCCGCTTTTTCGATTGCCTTGCGCTTGGTTCCGAAACCCTCGTACGACGATTTGGCGGACTCGTACTCGCTGTTCGCATCATCGTATGCATGGGACGCATCGTCAAGGCGCTCGCGAAGCTCTGTCTCATCAATAGCATCGATGATGGCACCCAGATGCGTCAGCATGACAGAAGTGGACTCCCCAGACGCCGTTTCTGTGGATTTGTCATCGTCGATTGGGTCTGCGCCAGAATCTACGGTGCCAGAACCTGTACTGTCAAAACCTGCGGCGCCAGAAACAGCGGTATCAGGAGCAGCGGCGTCAAGACCAACGGCACCGGGCTCCTTGACCTTCCACATATCGATGTATTCAGGCAATGCATCGATGTCAAGCAGTCGCAGAGTGCGGTTGCTGTCTTCAGTCAGATGACCCCGCAGATCATCGAGCGCCACCTTCAATTGATCCTGTGTTGAACGCACATCCTGCTCGTACTGACGCACCTGCTCATCCAAGCGATCAAGATCCGCTGCGTCGAGGATTGCCGCAAGCGCCGCATCCAAGGAAGCGAACCCATGCTCCGAAATGACTTGTGCAAGCTTGCCTCGGGCCGATTCACAATCCTTTTTCTTCTGGGCGAGGACATCTCTGCAGGAGCGTTGCGTTTTCTCGGCTTCATCACGCTTGGCGATTGCGTCTGCTATGGCCTGAGAACCAGAAGCGATCTTGTTGTCAGTTTCAATCTGTTCGTCGAGATCGGCGATGCGTGTAGACAGCATGTCCGCGTCTTTGCCTGCACACGCGTCACGCCTCGTGTCGACATCCTCCTGCTTGGTCGTCGCCTTCCCTTGTTGAACGGAGAGGTCGTTCGCCGCTTTGTCACGAGCCTTCTGCACAACGGCGAGGGCATCCGAGGCAGCTTTGAGCGCCTGCAGTTCGTCCTCAGCCTTTTCAACCGCCTTCAGATTCTTCACGGCTGCGTCATGGTTCGACTGCGCCTCGTCAGGCGTCATGTCTGCAAGGCTTTCGGTCAGGCTTGAAATCTTGCCTTGGCACTGGTTGAGTTTGCTTTTCGCATCCTCCCATGCAGCCTTCGCTTCCTTGAACTTCCTGTCTGCCTCATCGACCTCGTCGGCATCGGATGCTGCAATGACATGAGGATGGATGGTCGAACCGCAGACCGGGCACGGTTTATCGTCTTCGAGGGCGATGCCCAGCTCAGCGATGCGCTGCTCCAGTTTCGCTTGTTCATTGCGTTCCTGCGCGGCATCATGGGCCGCCTTGGTCTCTTTCTCGATGCTTTCAAGCTCAATCCGTTCTTTGAGCAACTTGTCGAGGGTTTCGAAATCAGCGAGTGTCTTGGCTGTGGCATCGAGTGTGCTCTGTATAGCAGGTTTTGTTGCGACAACGCCTTTGGCGTTTTCATAGTCTGCGTTGATTTTCTCAGGATCTCCGCAGGATGCGAGTTGTGCCTCGGCGTCATCCAAGGATTTCTTCGCCGATGCCACACCGTCCAGCAAGTCGGCAAGTTCCTTTTGTGCGCGGTCGAGTTGATTGAGTTGGTCAAGGTCAGCGGCGCAGCGGTCGCGCTCAGCCTGCTCCCTAGTTACTGCAATCTGAGCCTCCTGCGCCTCGGATTGGCGTTCGAGCAGCGCCTCCTTCGATTCCATGGCAGCGAGCTTGTCGGTGGCGTCCTTCAACGCATGCTCTCTGTCAGCTACCGCTGTCTCGGCATCCTTGACGGCATCATTGGCGTCAGACACCGGAATGGCGTTGCGCGCTTCCTCTACGCGGGCACGAATCTTACTGATTCGATCTTTGTCTGCCATGAGCATGGCTTGCCTTTCAACAAGCCCCTGTTGCTTGCGCAAATCTTCGGTGAGTTTACCCACCAAGGTGAGATCGGCTTGGGCTTCATCCCGTCTGCGTTGAGCCTCCTCTCGCCTGTCGGCGCCTTGCATTGCCACAGCGGAAAGCTCGGCATCAATGCTGTCGAGAATAGCGTCAAGCTCCTTCCGTTTAGCGACGACATTATCAATCGGCAACTCCGCCAACTGATCGCCCTGAGACCCATCGGAGGATCTGCTATTCCATTCCCCCAGCCGCTCCCACAAACTGATGGAAAACTCATGGGTGTCGCCATCATCAGCGTCTTCCGATGCGATGTCGTCGGAAGACACAACGCCGTCGCGACCATCACCATTGCCATCAGCGCTATTAACGCTATCAACACCGTCAACAGCATCAGCACTGTCAGCACTATCAGCGCGTCTTTCTGCAGCCGCTGGTATGGCCGACACGGTCTCAGCGCCATCGCCGGCATCACGAGCAGGTTCACCCTCATCGAACGTGAGGTCCGGCAACGCGCCTTGCAGTTCGGAGACCTTGCCATGCAAAAGAGCGCTGGAATGCTCGATATCTGTGTTCTGCTCCTTTTCCATCTCCTGCAGGGCGTGTTGAATGCGGTCATAGACTCCCAAGCGGAAGATATCGATGAGCATGCCGCTGCGATCCTCCGGCTTGGCGTGGAGGAATGATTCGAACTGGCCTTGCGGCAGACAGATGACGGTGCGGAACTGATTGGCGTTCAGACCGATGATTTCCTGGATGACACTGTTAGCCTGCCTGCTGCCGTTCGCCACCACTGTGGCGTCATTATTACGGGCGAATCCGATGAGGGTTTTGCCCGCATCGTGTACACCGGAAACATGCTCCGCCTGTGCTTGCGCAGCCTTATAGCCATCTGAATCGAGTTTCTTGACGGTCACCACCTCGGTCACCTGCACCCATGCGGATTGCGGATCGTCGAGATGGCCCCTCTTAGGATGGGAGTAGCCCGGATTGCGCTTGATGTAGTATGTTGCATCATTCTCATTGAAAATCAGTTCGACGCAGCTCGCCTCTGTGCTCGCGTTCAATGGCAGAAAACGCGAGCGCATGCGCTCTTTGCCCGCACTCCCATCATTTCTTGTTATTGTGCCGAACAACGCGAAGCAGATTGCGTCAATGATTGTGCTTTTGCCGGCACCGGTGTCGCCGTCAATGAGGAACAGGCCGTTCCTTGACAGTTTGCCGAAATCAATGAAGAACTCATCTTTGTATGGTCCGATGCCTTTGATGGCAAGTGCTTGAATCCTCATGGCGATTCCTTCTCTCGTTCCTTTTCCGCCGTCAGCTACGCTGCTGCATTCGTGTTCTTGCGTGACTGCTTTGTGCGTTTGTCTTGTGCATCGGATACCCGTGCATCCAGCGTCTCCCCTTGTGGGATGCCTTGTGCTCGACGAAGCGCTTCGCCTAAGACATCCTTTTCGCTTTCGTTCGCATCACGGTGCTCACTGGTGACGTCATGCACAAAGGAGAGCATGACGTCCATCGGATCGTCAACATTGCGATGGACACCAGTGCCGTCCGCCGCATCTGGATCTTCTTCGCCAGAGGCGACGACCGAGTAGGACAGCACGCTTCTGAACGCGGCATGCACTTCACCCCACGGATCCTTGTGTTCCTCAGGGTCATAGGTTCCTTTGATGTTGACGAAATCCTCCCGGTATTGAGCATTGTCAGGACCGAGAATCTCATTGAGGTCGCCTCGAATATTGACGATGCGACGCTGGCCGGATTGAACGGAACGCTCAGCAATGTCGGTCACCTTGCCGTTTTCGACCGTGACGATGTCCACGACACGGTAGTTGCCTTCCCGTGGCTCGGATTGCTTGACATCATCGGCGTCATAGGCAAGCAGCGACCCGCAGTAACGCGCCTGAGGAAGACGCCCATCCCCGACGATGGTGACAGTCTGCGGTTTGTGGATATGCCCGAGGGCAAGATAGTCAAAGCCTGTGCCCGCGAAGTATTCACTGGGAATTGCGTCCACAGTTCCGATGACAAACGGTGACTCCGATGCGGCATGCTCCGTTTCACCGCCGGAGTAATTATCACATTTCTCCCCGATTTTTCCATGCGTACGGCTTGCCACATTCGCATGCATCATGAGGATGGCCGCGAGATGAGGGTCCTGTGCACGGCGCATGGCAAGGTCTCGCGCTGCCAGCTGGATAGCGGCACCAGTGACGGCCTGGGTGGTCTCGTCCACAATCTGCTGTTCTTCAGGCAGGTCTGGGTTCGTCTCATGCATGAGCCTGCTAATAGGAAAACGCGCTGCACTGGGATATAGATAGGGGAAAGCGTATACGGCGAGCCGCTCATCGCCTCGTTTGATCATCACTGGCTGAGCCACGTCTTCGACCGACGCGCAGATGTGGAGGTTCGGCGTCACCAGCCGGGAAAGATACCCCAGCATGGGAGCGGAATCATGATTGCCTGGGATAAGGATGACGTCCACGGCAGGTTTGCCGTCGCGCTCGATGCTGACAAGCTGGGTCAGTACGTTGTCGAGCATGGTCATTTGCTGGTCCCCCGGACGTTTGGTGTCGTAGACATCGCCGCAGATGAGCACCACATCGATATGCTCATCGCGCACGGTGTCGACGATCCACTGCAATGCCCGCTTTTGGGCATCAGATTGATCGTAGCCATTGAGCTTGCGCCCCAAATGCCAGTCAGATGTATGCAATACCTTGATCATTTTCGTTTCCCCTCAGCTATCCACATTCCCACATCGTCAGATGCGTTTTAGCGAATGAGCAGTGCCTCGTCCCCCACCGACATCGCGCGGGTTCCGTTTGCCGCCGGCCTTGCCAATCGCTATTTTCTCTCAAGTTACCCAGTTATTTTGCACAATGCAAAGGTGCACGACTGTTTGCTCAAAAGTGCTACAGCCACAACGCTTTTTTGCGTGTCGCAAAATTGCGCAATTGCAAAATTCTATGCGTCGCAGCATGCATTCCCCCGTTTGCATACGTTTCAACACAATTTGCACAATACTCATTCCAAAATCATCAAATTCTTACCCACCCACCCCCCACCAGACCTCCCTCATCGGCGACTCAAGGCACGTGCCTCAATAGGCATGACGATCAGCCCTGCACACAACGTCCCACAAATGACAACCTCAACAAGCAGCAGAACCGCAGCGCTACAGCACCACAGCCCTACAGCACCACAGAACAGCAGCCTCACAACCCGCACCCACAACCTCACAACGTCACAGAACCCCAGAACCACAACACCACAACACCAAACGCAGTGGGGCGCCGCAACAAGCGACGCCCCACTGCACACTGAAATGCGCACCGCCAAGGCCCCACAATCGGGAAGCAACCCCAACAGCACACACCGCAGCCGGCCCATCAGGCCAGCCGGCACGATGTCAACGCAGCGGCTTGACCAGCGGGAACGTGATCGTCTCGCGGATCGTGGCACCCGTCAATGCGATGAGCAGTCGGTCAATGCCCATGCCCATGCCACCTGCCGGCGGCATGCCCACGCCCAGCGCCTCAAGGAAGTCCTCATCGATGTCGCCAGCCTCCTCATCGCCCGCCAGCGAATCCTTCGCCTGGTCGAGGAAGCGCTCGCGCTGCACCACCGGATCGTTGAGCTCGGAATAGCCGGTCGCCAGCTCGAAGCCGCGCACATACAGATCCCACTTCTCAACCACGCCCGGCTTGGAACGGTGTCCCTTGACCAGCGGCGACGTCTCGACAGGGAAATCACGCACGAAGGTCGGCTCATAGAGCTTGTCCTCGTAGAAATGCTCCCACAGGTGCTCCACGAGCTTGCCACGGTTCTCGACCTCATCGCGCTCCACATCGAGTTTGTCGGCGATCTGCGCCAGCTTCTCTTGCGGCGTTTCAGGCGTGATTTCTTCCCCGAGCGCCTCGGAGAGGGAATCGTACATGCTCATCTGCTTCCATTCGCCACCGAAATCGTATTCCGTGCCGTCAAGCAAAGTCACCTTGTGGCTGCCGAACACGTCCATTGCGGTCGTCTGGATGAGCTCCTTGGTGAGCGCGGCGATCGTGTCGTAATTGCCGTAGGCCTGGTAGGCCTCTACCATCGTGAACTCCGGCGCATGCGTGGCATCCACGCCTTCGTTGCGGAAGTCACGGTTGATCTCGAACACGCGCTCGATGCCGCCCACAAGGCAGCGCTTGAGGAACAGTTCCGGCGCGATGCGCAGATACAGGTCAAGGTCGAACGCATTCATGTGCGTGGTGAACGGGCGCGCCGCAGCGCCACCGTGAATGGTCTGCAGCATCGGCGTCTCGACCTCAAGGAAGTCATGGCTTTCGAAAGTGTGACGTAGCGACGAAACCGCCTTCGAACGATTGCGCACCATGTCGCGGATCTTCGGGTCGGCAATCATGCCGATGTAAGGCTTGCGCGTGCGAGTGTCTTCATTGAGCTCCTTGTGCAGGGCCGGAAGCGGCTGCAGCGCCTTGGCGGCAATGGCCCACTCGGTGGCAAACACTGACAGCTCGCCGGTCTTAGAGGAAATCACACGGCCGCGCACATACAGGTGGTCGCCCAAATCAACGAGCTGCTTGAACCGCTTGAGGGAATCCGGGCCAACCTCCTTCTTGGAGATCATGCCCTGAATCGTGGTACCGTCGCCCGACGCGAGCTGCACGAAGCACAGGCCACCCGTGTTGCGCAGGAACATCACACGGCCAGCGATTCCCACGACGTCCTCGGTTTCGTCGCCCGCCTGCAATGTGTTCTCGTACTTGGCGCGCACCTGCGGAATCGTGGCGGTCACATCAAGGGTGACCGGGTAAGGCTGGATGCCTTCCTTAAGCATGAGTGCACGCTTGGCCACGCGCATCTGCACCTGCTCGGAATGACCTTCAGGGTCGGATGCGTCGATGGCGTCATCAAGTTCGGCTCCGTCATCGATGCGCTGGGCGATGGCGGCGTCTTGGTCAAGCAACAGCTGCGCATGGTCGATGCTGCTGCGAGTCTGCTGTTCCTTGGTCTCTTCGGTGGTAGCGGTTCCCGCGGTTGTTGATGCCGCCGCGGTTGATGCAGGCTGATTCTTATCGTTTTCGTTAGTGTTAGCCACAATATCCTCGCTGCTCGGTGTATGCCTTGTAGTAGGCCGCTGGCGCCTTGCGAATCTTCAACAGCGCCATGACTTCTGAACCTCTTCATATTACGTTTGGGCGGCGATAGGACGCAACGCGGGGTGGTCGGGGAACGCTGATACAGCATATGCCGGCGCTCCGTGGCGTCCCGGGGCGATGCCGGGGCACCGGAATTACCGTGAGGCGGCGCAACCGCCACCGAGGGAGCACGGGAGCGCACCCTCGACAGCAACTACACGTCCCACCCCACCCGCACGGCAGCACAACCACCGCCGAGGGCGCAAGGAAGTGCACCCTCGACCGCAGATACCTCTGCATCAAGCCACTCAATGGAGCCCAACCGCTACCGAGGGTGCACAGGAATGCACCCTCGACCGGGTTTGCCCCACTCCGGTCGCCGCTCCACCACCCAACTACCGCCGAAGGTGCAGCATTATGCACCCTCGACAGCAACTACACGTCCCAACCCGCCTGCACAGCAACCCAACCATCATCGAGGGAGCACTTAACCGCACACTCAACAGCAGATGGACCCGCACCAGGCCACCCAGCAGGATCCAACCGCCACCGAAGGTGCACAGGAATGCACCCTCGACCGGATTCACCCCCACTCCGGCCGCCATTCCATCACCCAACTGCCACCGAGGGTGCAGCATTGCGCACCCTCGATAGCAGGTAGCCCAACACTAGGCCGCTCAACAGAATCCCACCACCACGGAGGGTGCACAGGAGTGCACCCTCAACCAAGAACACCCGCCCCCAACCTTCAACTCAACCGCACAACCGACGCCGAGGGTGCACAACAGTGCACCCTCGACCGGGTTTGTCCCACTCCGACCGCTGTTCCGTCATCCAACTGCCGCCGAAGGTGCAACATTGTGCGCACTCAACAGCAATTGCACGACCCAACCCACCCGCACGGCAGCACAACCACCGCCGAGGGCGCACAACACCGCACCCTCAACACCGATTAGGGCTCCAGACACCGAGTCCAGCAACAGCAATCCGCCCCGAGGGCACACAGAAAAGCACCCTCAACCAAGAACACCCCGCCCCTACCACCGCCTCAACCGCACAACCACCACCGAGAGCGCAAGGAAGTGCACCCTCGACCGCAGATAGCCCAACGCTAGGTCGTTCAACAGAACCCCACCCCACCACGCGCACCAACCGACCCTGCAGTGTGACGCCACTCACAATTCTGTACGAAAGCCCGCTAGCTGATAGTGTCGTGCCCGCAGAGATGCGCAGGTGTTAGCCCCGACATCTCCGCCATCACTGCGGAGAGGAATACATGGCGCGCAATACACGTCAGCACACATCACCATCCACCCCACAGCAAACACAGACCCCGGTCTCTCAACAAGCAGCCCAACAACCTCAACATCCCCAAGCTCCTAAACAAGCATCCCAGCAACCCCAGCAGCCGACACGCGACCCGCTCAACAACCGCTGGATGCGTGCCGTCGTCCCCGCGCTGCTCATTCACGTCTCCATCGGCACCGTGTACTGCTGGAGTGTGTTCAAGCAGCTCATCGCCGACCAGATGCATACGGCGCCCGGCACCATTGAGTGGGCGTTCTCCCTGGCGATTTTCTTCCTCGGCATGTCCGCCGCGTTCCTCGGCCCCGTGGTGGAGAAGGACATCCGCCGATCCGCGCTCATCAGCCTTGTCTGCTTCGTTGCAGGATTCGCAGGAACGGGCGCGAGCATCGCAGCCGGATGGCTGCCCGGCGTGTTCATCTGCTACGGCGCGATCATGGGAGTCGGCCTGGGCGTAGGTTATCTCACGCCGGTAAAGAACCTCATGCTGTGGTTCTCCGACAACAAGGGTCTCGCTACAGGCATCGCCGTCGCAGGCTTCGGATTGGCGAAGGCCATCGCAAGCCCCGTCATGACCTGGCTCATCTCTTCCGTTGGTCTCACCAACATGTTCTATGTGCTGGCTGCCGTGTATGCGATCATGATGTTCCTGGGATTCCTGCTCATTCGCCGCCCCGCCGGCTACATATATTCCGCGGCGGCGCGCGTACGCAGGCGCACAGTGATGCGGCGCCCGGTCTTCTGGGCCATCTGGGTAGCGTTCTACCTCAACATCACGTGCGGCCTGGCGCTGATTTCGCAAGAGAAAGACATCCTCCATGATGCGCTCGCCGCAATGCCGCGATTCGCAGGGCTTGATGCCACGGCGTTCGCAGCTGCCACGGCAGGTTTCATCAGCATGGTGCTGGCGGTGGACGCAGTGTTCAACGCCGCCGGACGTCTGGGGTTCTCTACCCTCTCGGACCATTGCCGTCGGCGCGAAACCAGTTATGTGGTGATTTTCGTCATGTCGATTGCCGTGTGCGCCATGCAGGTGGCGTTCCACTCGATCGACAACGCGACCATGTGGATGATCCTCATCATGCTGTTCCTTGTGAACGCAGGCTACGGCGGGGGCTTCTCCACGCTGCCAGTGCTGCTGGAACAACATTTCGGCATGGCGTCCGTGTCGACCGTGCACGGACTTGCGCTGAGCGCATGGGCGTTCGCAGGGCTATCCGGCAACCAGCTTGCATCGTTCGTGGT
Organism: uncultured Bifidobacteriaceae bacterium; assembly: GCA_964451025.1. Lineage (GTDB taxonomy): Bacteria > Actinomycetota > Actinomycetes > Actinomycetales > Bifidobacteriaceae > Pseudoscardovia. Next base: position 2,554 of record CAYVHC010000030.1, on the reverse strand, counting down.
TTCGCATGCTTCGGATTCGGCGCATCGCTACGCTGCCCTGATGCCGATTCTGGCGGTGCTGTACGCGGTCGCGCTGGTGGCGATTCTGCTGGTCATGCACGACCACAATGAACGCAGCTGAGCGAGCGCAGCGCGGATTTCAGCCGCAGCGTTAACGCCCGGTTTCATGCCCATTCCCGGATTCCAGCCGCTTGAGCCATTGGACGATTTCGCGCATGGCCACCTTGTGGTTGCCGATCTGGCAATGCTGCTCGCCGCCTTCATCCTGCGCGAACATGCGCGACGTCACCGTCCTCGCATGGGGAAGCGACACGCAAAGCTTTTCGAACTGCGCCCGGGGGATGTAACGGTCCTTCTGCCCGGCGAGAAGCAGGCAATCCTGCGTGATCTTGTCGCTGACGCCCCGCAGATTGTGTTTCTGGATCTGCTGGTAGAAGACGGACGGGATTTGCGTGTGGGTGATGTGCTGCCCTTGGGTGAATGCCCAGTCGGCCAGGATGCTCCGCCCCCCTGGCGAACCCGACCAGGGCATTCACCCACTTCTTGTCCTGGTGCCGGAAGGCGCTGCGAACCAGCCACCGCAATACCGGCAGGAAGATGTTCGTCATGATTTCCAAGCCGTCGTCGGCCACGTCGTACGCCGCAACAGCACTGATCCTCGGTTCGAAAGCAGCTGCGCGCATGTCGAAATAACCGCCCCACGAGATGCCGATCATGGGGCAGCTGCCGATATGGAAATAATCCAGCACGCGTTTTGTGGGTTCCTCCCATGCGTGGGTGAGCGCCAGGCCGTTCTTCAGCGTCTTGCCCTGCCCATCGCCCTCGAAAACACAAGGAAATCTTCGTCCACCAGATCGAACGTGGCGGGGATGAACTCCTCCATGAAGGAACCATATCCGCCGCACACCAGCAGCGTCCTGTCGGTGGTGCTAGCAGTGGCGCCGTCGCAGCCTGCGCCGCCAGCGGTGGCGCCACCGACCCTGACAGCATGCAGGAACGTGCCCTTGTAGGGAATCTCACAGACAGTGTAAGGAATGTGCAGCTGATCGAAGGCGATGTAATAGCATTCCGTCGCTTTCTCATACATCGCAGTTTTCTGCGGATGGTCCGCTTTCAGAAAGAATTCCGCCATTCGATACGCATAGGCCGCGTGCATGAAACGGTGCTCCCCCTGCGCTTTCGCACCAATCGCCTTCCATGCACGGAACCATTCGTCCAGGTTTCGCACATCCGCGAGCGCGCCTGCTATCTTCCTGCAATCCTCCCGTATGTGAGCACCCTGTTTATCTGAAAATTGAACTGCTGTATGGGATTGATCCGCTCATACATGCCTGCCGCCTCTCCCTTTTGCCGATATGCGCCGCCGCGTTGTTGCGTCGCCGTGGCGTGCGTCGCCGTGGTGGCAGCGCACCACGGCAGCGACGCTACTTCATCTTTGTTATCCTTTTTTCGAATCGGAACATCCCGTCGGGGAATTGCCCGTCCGATTGCTCCCCGCCTCTGTCTGCTCCGACATTTCCAAGCCATCCGGATCGTTGGGATCGGGATGGTGTGAGTTGAAGAACTCCACGATATGGAAGTCGCAGCGATTCACGTAGAAGTGAATGTTGCGCGTTTCGAAATAGGGCGTGACGGTCTGCCATACCGTCACCTCTGGATGCAGCCGCTCGACCTCACACCACGCCGCGTAGCTGATGCCCTTGCTATGCTCTTTCGGCGAGACGAACAACAAATCGAGTTCTCCCCCTCTCGCCGTCCACGTTGATCACCACGCCGCCAACGGGTCTGCCGTCCTGCACGATGGATAAGCCTCACCGCCATCGATGGAGGCTTCGATTGTCTCGCGAGAGATGATCTGCCTCTCCTCCTCAAAATGGTCATCCCGGCGTCCGAATTCCACCAGCGCGCCATAGTTGAACGCCTCCTGGTTGTCTTTGATGAATTGCTCTCTGTCAGCGCAAGCAAGGGGCTGTAATTCAATCATCGAGTAGGGCTTTTCTTTTCTTTGCGCGGAACGGGATTCATCAATCCGTACTGCAGCCCGGTCAGAAAACACACAGGTACGCCGAACCTTGCGGTTTTCGCATGGGAGGGGACGAGATGGGTGACGTGGGATATTGCGGGATGCGGTTGAGGGTGCAACCCCGTGCGCCCTCGGCAGGGATTACACGCCCCAGCACCCCCTCAAGGCAGCACAACCCTTGCCAAGGGAGCACGACACTGCACACTCGGCAAGGATTATGCGCCCCAACACCTGACCCTGCAGCCACAACCCACCCCGAAGACGCACTTTTCTGCACCTTCGACGGCGGATACCCTGGCAAACAACCTGCCAACACAGCCTAACCCACGCCGAGGGTGCAACACCACGCACCCTGTGCCGAAATACCCCGCCCCGTCCCAACACCTGCAGCCATAACCCCTTCCCGGGGGAGCACAACCGCGCGCCCTGGCACGCATAAGCCTCTCCCGCATCCACCACGGTCACCGGGTCATATCACCGTTGCAAGTTGGTTGGTTATTGTGAACTAACCGACTTGCATGTCCCGGTCGC
>CAYVHC010000029.1:0-13394 GCA_964451025.1 uncultured Bifidobacteriaceae bacterium | reverse complement strand
CTTCCCTTCCATCGCCGCCCAGGCGAAGCTCGCGCTCCAGCGCATCGTTCCGCCACTGCCTCCTGTCGAAGGCGACGCCGGCCATGCGCCCGAGGCGCCCGCAGCCAGGATGCCGGCGCCCGCCACCATGTCTCGTAGACACGGCGGTATGATCGTCTCCTGGCGTTCCAGGGACGGGGACCCGCGGATGGTATTCCCCGCCGAGCCCCCTGTCTTCGAACTCGCGGCGGAACTCCTCCTCGACGTTCGCGAAGAAATCGATGAGCTCGCGGTCGCTCATACTGCCGATGATGAGCGCGCCGGCCGTCAGACCCTCCGTCATGCCCCCACGGGACTTGACCTCGATGACACGCATCGCGCCGCCAGCATTGAACGTGATCCTCATCTCGATTCCTTCCCGGCGTGCATCACGCCGCTCACCGCATGCACGGCATGCGAATCCATCCATTCCGAGAGCTCACGACGCGAGTACCGCACGCGCCTGCCCAGCTTCCAGTACCTCGGGCCGTCCGTGCGCTCGCACCGCCATTTGCACAAGGTCCGCGCCGAAAAACCGGTCAGCTCCGCCGCCTCACGCGTGTCGACCAGATCGGCCGGCACCTTCTCAACGCGCCTCATCACGCGCCTCCAATCCGTCCAACGGCTTCGCGCCGTAAAGGTCGATGAAGAACCGTTGCCCCGCGCCGGTCACCTTCGCCGTCCTGCTGATGGTGACGTGACCGTCGCTGTGGGTGACCGCAGTCTCCTTGATGCGGAACAGGCCGCGTTCCATCGCCTTCTGCGTCGGCACGTTCCGGTTGCCGCCGCTCTTGCCGAGCCAACCGTCCTCACGCAGGCGGGCGAACAACCGGTTCTGCCCGACCTGCACGCCGTTCTGCCGCAGCATCTTCGCCAGCTCGCCCACAAGGCACGTGCCGTCGCTTGCGGACACCGCGTCGGCGAACAGGACCTTCGGCTTCTGCTCCTCCAATTGGGCTGACTGGGAGGCGATGGTCTCCTCCTGCTCGCGGATCCGGCTCTCCAGCCAGCGAATCGACGCGGCCAGCATCTGCTCCGGGGTCATCCGCTCCTGGCCGAGCATGTAACCGCCATGCTTGCGGATGCTGGGCAGCACCTCGTGCGTCACCCAACGCTGGAATTCCCGTGCTTCCGGCTTGCGGCTGCGCATGATGAGCTTGTACAGGCCGGGCTCGTTGATGATGAGCGGTGCCGATCCCTTACCCTCCCAATTAGGGAGGCTTGCCACCTCGTCGCTGTCGAGGCCGCGACCTTCTTCCCGCAAGTGGTTCGTGGCAATGCCAAGGATGTCGCACACGTCCTTCGCGACGAACCACGGCTCCCCGTCCTCCCCGCTGATGACGCGCACGGGGGCGGTACCGTTGAACTCGAATGTTTCGACCTGCTTGTTCATTTCCTTCTCGATGACACTCATCGCCCGCTCCTTTCATGCGTTGGTGTAAGCGCCGATTGCTTTTCCGACGTGTCTCGTTTTAGGACCTTCCTGCCGAGTGGGAGAATGGGCAGACCCGCGCAAAGAAGGGAGGTGATAACATGCAACGCGATCCAGTGAATTCCGCTGATGACGCGAAGGCCTACGCACAATCCGGAAACATTCAGCAGGCCATCGTGTCGCTGGCCGATGCCGTGCAGGGCATCGCCGAATACCAGCGGTACATCCGGAACGACCAGTTGAAGATCAAACGTGCGCTGAACATCAGCTGACGTTCGGCCGTCCGCGTGAGAGAGTTCCAATTCCTCGCGGACGGCTTTCCTTATCGCGCCAAGCATCGCCGGGTGCAGGCGTTCGAACTCCTCAACGGAAATCGGGTTCATGGATTCATCCGGTGTCTCGGCCGGAATGTTGATACTCATCTCGGGTTCTCCTTTCGATTCATTCGTCTGGGCCATCTTGGGTACCCCCTTGTGGCTCACGCCCCGCAGACTGAACCTGCGGGGTCTTTGTTTCTTTGTTGTCCGCTATCGCCTGGGCGATGATGCGTGACGGGTCCTCCCCCAGCCGTTCGGCCAGAATGAGGAATTCGGACAGCTGCATGTCGCCGCGCTGGTAACGTGCGCCGACTGCCTGCCGTCCCCTCGGCCGATCGCCTTGCCCTGTTCCCTGAACGGGACGGACTCGGCGCGTGCGCTTCGTGCAAGAGCGGCGACCGCACGTGCCGCCACTCCGTTAGAGCTTTCTAACGTCATGGCCTCAAGTATACGTTAGAATTTTCTAACGTCAAGTTAATATTATGCGTCGGCGTGTCACAACTTTCTAACAGGCAAAATAGACCCATGGCAGTCAAAGCAAGAACATGGACAGATGTCGACCACGACGTCTCCGACATCCTCACGCGATGCAAGGAAGAGAGCGGTCTGTCCTACCGCGACATAGAGGCCATGACCGGCATCAACTACGTCCGCGTGCGCGACATATGCCTCGCGCAGCACGGGACGCCGACCCTCGGCGAGTACCTTGCCATATGCGAAGGATTCCGCCTCGACCCTGTCGCTACATTGCGGCAGATCATCGTCCGCGCCGCCATCGAAAACACGACACCGGAAAACGACGAGCAGGATGCGCCGTTGACCGCCGACGAGATCATGACGCTCGCCGCCAACACCGACCCCAACCGCGACATCGAAGCGGAGACGCCACGAGACTAAAGGCGCGGACACGCCGAACCCATTGCAAAAAGCAAATAAATCCGATAGCATACCAAGCGTGAGAAAGCTGGGCGATGTCCAGTTCGTAAAGGCCGCTTATCGGATTCTTCCGAATAAGCGGCCTTTGCGCATCTCATGGAGGACACGGTGTACAAGCCGTTCAAGACGATAGAAGACCAGGTCGCGCTGCTCGAATCGCGCGGAGTGGAATGCGGGCGCGGCACCGATGCGACGCTGCTGCGGGAAGGATATTACTCCGTCATCAACGGGTACAAGGACCCGTTCCTGGACGCAGGCGCGACCATCGCCGCCGGCGACGACAGATACATCCCTGGTACACGGTTCGAGGACATCCTCCATCTCTTCGATTTCGACAGGCGGCTCCGCCTGGCCACGTTCGGGGCGCTCACGCTCGCGGAGGCGGCGCTGCGCACCACATGCGCCTACTGCTTCTCCGAGATGCACCAGAACGAGCCGAATGCATACCTCAACCCACGCAACCTCCACCAGCCGCCGAAGGCGCGGAAGGACATCGTCGGCCCCATGATCGGGCAGATGAGGAAGATAATCGACAACGGAGGGAAGGACCCGGAACACGGAGGGAAGGGGTACCTGCACCACTGCCTCGCTGACCATGGCGGGGAGGTGCCGCTGTGGGTCCTCACCAACGACATGACGATCGGGCAGGTCACGAATTTCTATAGGGTCATGGGCAGCGAGGCGAGGGGCGCCGTCGCCCGCCAGTTCGAGTCGCTCTACGCCTCGTCCCACAGGAAAAAGAGGAGGATAACGTCGGGCAAGCTCGACTCGGTGTACAGCAGGGTCAAGAACTTCAGGAACATCTGCGCGCACGACGAACGCCTCTATTGCGCCCGCCCCTTCGGGGACAACAACTCCTTCGCGCAGCTCGCGACAGACCTCGAGCTGCTCCTGACGAAGCAAAGGCACCGGGAGTTCCTCCAACGCGTCGAATCCCTCATGCTCGGATTGGAGAGGGACCTGCCCGGGCACGCAGGCCAGATCTTCTCCGCCATGGGCGTCGCGAGCATCGACCGTCACCAGAAGTACATGGATTCGATCAGGGACAACTGATCGAACGCCACGCCGGAAGGGGTACCTGTTGGGGTTCGACGATCTGGCCGCGTGGGCGGCGCGGCTCGGGGTGCGCGTGATGGAGCAGCCATTGCCGTGCGGGTACTGCGGCGTGTGGGACTGGAAGCGCAACCGCATCGTATTGCACGCCGGCCTGAACGACGTGCAGCGCCGCTGCACGCTGTGCCACGAGCTATGCCACGCCGAGCAGGGCGACACGGCGTGCGGCGGCAAGGGCGAGGCGCGCGCACGGCGCAGGACCGCACTCACGTTGATAAGCGCCGCTGACTATGCGGCTGCCGAGCAGGTATATGACGGGTGCGCCTGGCGGATCGCATGCGAACTCGACGTCACACTCCAGGTCATCGACGACTACCGGCAGCTGCTGTACGACAGCGGCGTCCGCATCATGTAAGGAGGCAGGATGAGCATCGAACCATACGTCCTCAAGGACGGGAGGACGAGGCGGTGGCGTGTACGGTACTCACTGCCGAACGGCAAACGCACCGACAAGCGCGGGTTCGCGAGGAAGATCGACGCGCAGCGGTGGGAGGCGGCGAACGTCACGACCGCGATCGCCCTGGGAACGTGGACGGACCCAGGCGCGGGACTGGAGACCATCGGCGACCTGTGGCCCATGTGGATCGCCGCAAAGGAGACGCGGTGCAAGCCCAGCTACGTGGCGACGCTGCGCACGGCATGGGCGGCGCACGTGGAAAAGGAATGGGGCGGCGTCGCCGTGCGCAGCGTGCGGAGGCAGGCGGTGCAGGAATGGGTCAGCCGCCTCGCAAAGGCGCGGAGCGCGAGCGTCACGCTCCGCGCGTACGGAATCCTCGCCGGGATATGCCGGCAGGCGGTGCGCGACGGACTCGTGCCACGCGACCCATGCGAGGGCGTGGAACTACCCAGGCGCACGCGGAAGCAGCACCATTACCTCGACGCCGTGCAGCTGTTCGCGCTGGCGGATGCATCGGGCTGGCGGCGCGGCATCGTGCTCACGCTGGGCCTGACCGGCTTGCGGTGGGGCGAGCTCGTCGCCCTCGACGTGCGCGACCTCGACACCGGCAGGCGGCGGCTGTCGGTGTCGAGGAGCATGACCGAGGTGGAAGGCGAGCTCGTGGAGTCCGAGCCGAAGACATGGGAACACCGGCAGGTCGCCTACCCGCCGCAACTGGACGCCGTGATGCGCGGCGCGTGCGAGGGGAAGGCACCGGGCGACCCGCTGTTCTCGAACGCGGATGGCACGCGCCTGCGTCGCACGCACGGACCCAACAGCACGTCGTCCTGGTTCCACTGGGCGAAGAAACGGGCAGGTATCGATTCGCCGCTCACCATCCATGACCTGCGGCACACGGCAGCGAGCCTCATGGTGGCGAGCGGCGCGAGCGTCAAGGCCGTGCAAAGGCAGCTCGGGCACGCGAGCGCGAGCATGACGCTCGACACGTACGCCGACCTGTTCGACGACGACCTCGACGCGCTCATGGGGCGGCTCGGCGAGCGCATCGCGCGGGATTGTGGGCACGACGTGGGCACGGCGGACGGCATGGGGGCGTGAATCCAAGCGTTCGCAACGCTTTCCGACGGTTCACGCAGCGGCGTTCAATCCCCCGCGGCTCCACCATCATCAGAGCCCCGCAGGCATCAGGTCTGCGGGGCTTTTTCGTTGCGATTGCAACGGTTCAGCCCTTGAAACATGGTTACCGCAATTACGTCGATCATGTCGTTTTGCGAAAAATGTTGCCAAATTGTTGCCACAGCTGAATGGCCCAATGGCAGTAGGCCATCCCGCTGCTGCAATGCAAAACGCCCCGCACCCCCATTCTCGAGGGTGCGGGGCGTTTTAAGTCTTGGGCCTGTCCGTCATCCATTGATGGCGGCGCGGCGGCACCCCCGCGAGAGTGGACGGGGACACGCGGCCGGCACGCCGCCATGCACGCCCTCGCAAAATGCTAAAGCCCGCGACAGTACCGCGGGCAACAGAAAAGCCGCCACGAACACGGCGGCTTGAATTGATGCTCGGAATCTGAAACGTCTACTCGGCAGATCCCCGCGCGTCCTTGTCATGCGCTTTCTTCTGCGCACGCTCAAGCGTCTCGAGGACCTCATGGTCATAACCAAGGGCCCTGTCGCACTCGATGGCCTTCGGCATCGCCGCAGTCGGGTCGATGCCATGCCTCTCGCAGCAATTAGCAGCCGTGGCAAGCGACGCCCCGGCATCGTACTTGACAAGATCGCGACAGAACTCGCCGCCGACATCATGGCTGCTTGGCTCATTCAGATCGGGGCGCGCCGCGTCGATGATGTCGGAAAGCAGGAGCGTGAGCTCGACTGCAAGCCTGTCGGCCCTGTCAATATCGCACTCGTACATGGCTACCTCCCGTCAACCACCGGGAAGAACGACGATATGTGCTTCCCGCCCCTGCTGCTGGTGGCACATGCTACAGCGACGCGGCACGAAACGCCACCGACGGTGACATCGGCGTCAGCGCGGCCGCCATCCTCCGCCTGGATTTCCCCACGGCATCGCCTGACCACCTGGACCAATGCGTCCATGATCTTCCGGTTGTCCCATTCAGGCAGGAACTCAGGCTTCGAGTGAATCCACCCGTACCCAGCCATGTGCAGGACCCAAACCTCCTTGTTCGGCGACATAATTCAGGATTCGCCGAAGACGGCAGTTACAGACCCCAAAAACAGGATCCAAACCTCCCTCTTCGGCGACAGACTCAATGCGGCGCCGAAGATGGAAGTTAGGAAGTCCATGAGACCCACCCAAACCTCCTTGTTCGGCGACATAATTCAGGATTCGCCGAAGACGGAAGATACAAACACTCAATACAGAATTCAAACCTCCGTCATCGGCGATTCACCAACCCACTCGCCGAAGAAGGAAGTTACAGACCCTGAAAGCAGGACCCAAACCTCCACCATCGGCGATTCAATACACCGCTCGCCGAAGAAGGAAGATAACGAACCCGAAAACTGGATTCAAACCTCCGTCATCGGCGACCCACCACACCGCTCACCGAAGACGGCAGTTACAGACACCCGATACACGCCCCATCCTCCGTCTCCGGCGACAGATCCGATGATCGCCGAAGACGGAAGTTAGGAAGTCCACCAAACCCATCCAGACCTCCCTCTTCGGCGACCCACCACACCGCTCGCCGAAGAAGGAAGATACAGGCCCCGAAAACAGACCCCAAACCTCCCTCTTCGGCGAGCAACAACAAAATCGCCGAAGAAGAAGGAGGATGGGTGGTTCCCCGCACCCAGCCAAACCTCCGTCTTCGGCGAGATAATTGAGGATTCGCTGCTCGTGGACTGGCACCGCAGCGGCATGGACGGATAGGTGCACAAACGGTGCGCGGCAACCGCTGTCTGCCGCGCACCGTCCACTCCACATACCGCTGTCCGCCGCTGTCTGCTGAGCGCCACTGTCTGCCGCGCGCTTCCATCCACCGCATTCCCTCGCGCATCACGATCCGCTGCGCATCACGATCCGCTGCGCACTGCAATCCGCGGCATGCTGGTATCCGCCACTATCCGCGGCACACCGCGATCCGCTGCGATCTACTCCTCGGAATCGTCGTCCTTGTCTTTCGCCGCCGACCGGGACTTCTTGGATCCCAGAGCGGAAATGATACGGATGGCCTCGCCGGCGTCGTTCGTATGCACTGCGTGAAGGAGGATGCCGTTGATGCCTGCAGTGTTGCCGGAGTTCGGCAGGACCTGCTCCATGTGCTCGCCCATCACGTCAAGCAGCTCCTGGGTGCGGCTCGTCCACCGCTCCCCCGCTGCGTAACGCTTGTTGAGTTCATCCCACTGCGGCATTTTCATGACCTCGGCAGCGGCAAGATGCACGGGAGCGGACACCTTGTATGTGATCTTTTCCGGCTCCGCACGCCCCCAACGCAAAGCGTCTTCCTTCTTGATGGGAGCGCATGCGACATCGACATACGTGACCTTGGGTTCATTGGAATTCTCAATGACGCGCACCGGCACGACGCTATCCACAATCAGCTTGTCGACCACGTCCTCAGGCACGCCCCATGCCGCGGCGGCCATCGATGGATACACCCAACGAGCAACATGTCCCTCGGCGTTCTTTTCGTCCTCGATCTTCTTGCTGAAGGCGGTGATCTCCGCCTGGCTCATGGTCTGCGTGGCCATCCGTGTCCTTTCTCAATCGTCGTGCCCCAATCCTACCGCGAACCACCGCCCCAAGCGGCAAGATATGCCCTTAGCGGTATGATTGTGCTGTCCTTGTTCCTTTGTGCGACCGCCTCTGGCAGTGATTGCACCGAAGCCGCAGGGACCTACGCAGGGGTTTGCAGTGCGCGCGCCTTCGCTTCATCCAAGCTTCCAAGGCAGTGCAGCAATGTAAAAGTGCAGCAGTCGTTCAGCACGTATCGTGAAACGTCAGAAGGAGACATTCATGGGCTCACCGCAAACAGGCAATGTTGCAAATGCTGATCTTGTCATTGTTGGAGCCGGCCTGTTCGGCCTGACCATCGCGCAACAGGTCGTTGAGCACAATCCGACGGCGCGTGTGCATATCATCGATGTGCGCAACCATATCGGCGGCAACGCGTATTCCTATTTTGACGAACAGACCGGAGCGGAAATCCACAAGTACGGTGCCCATCTGTTCCACACGTCCAGCAAGCGCGTCTGGGATTATGTGAACCGCTTCACCACGTTCACCAATTACGTGCACCGCGTCTACACCACGCACAACGGCGAAGTGTTCCCGCTGCCCATCAACCTCGGCACGATCAACCAGTTCTTCCACGCCGCCTACACCCCCGCGCAAGCCAAGGCACTCATCGAGCAGCAGGCTGGGGAATACGCCGATGTTGATCCTCAGAACCTCAATGACCAAGGCATCAAGCTCATCGGCAAACCGCTGTATGAGGCTTTCATCAAGAACTACACGGCCAAGCAGTGGCAGACCGACCCTGAGCAGCTTCCCGCCACGATCATCCGCCGTCTTCCGGTGCGCTTCACCTACAACAACCGCTATTTCAAAGACACGTGGGAAGGTCTGCCCACCGACGGCTACACCGCGTGGTTCCAACGCATGATCGACAACCCGCGCATTGACGTGAGCCTGGGCGTTGATTTCTTCGACACCTCGCAGCCCTTGAACAAGGCAGCGCTGGTCGGCAAGGTCCCGATTGTGTACACAGGCCCGATTGACCGTTATTTCGACTATTCAGAAGGCGAACTCAAATGGCGCACCGTTGATTTCAAGGAAGTGCGCTATGCGGAAGACGATCATTTTGGTTGCCCGGTGATGAACTATGCCGACGCAGACGTGCCATACACCCGTGCCATTGAGTTCAAGCATTTCAATCCTGAACGCGCCGACAAGCAGAGCCACGACAACACCGTGGTGTGGTACGAATACTCCCGTTTCGCCGGTCGCGACGATGACCCGTATTACCCGGTCAACACGGATGCCGACAAGGCCACTTACAACAAATACAAGGATCTCGAATCCTCCGAGCCGCAGGTCGTCTTCGGCGGCCGCCTTGGCCAGTATGCCTACTTCGACATGTGGGCGACGATCGATAGCGCGTTGACCGCGTACGAAGAGCAGGTCGCTCCCCTGTTGAAGGAAAACCTCAACGCATGACCAACTCAGCGCATGACAGACGGGAGTTATGAGCCACGAGCACAGGAACATCAATTGACCTCAGGTGGATTGATCAAGGCTGATTCCCGCCCTGCTCGATTTCCGCTCTGCTCGGCTCCTGCTCTATTCGATTTCTGCTCCACAAGAAATCAAGGCGGCGCCGGTTGCGAACATTTCGCACACCGACGCCGCCTTTGCTATATCTCTACCGATGCCCTGCCATCTCGGGCACGCGCACGAGTCACACGCTATTGCGCACTGCCCCGGATGACTCGCCCGGCATGACGGGGCGTAGCCGCCGCTACCGGGAATGAATCCCTTGAAAGATCTGAATCAGCAGGTTGCACAACCGCCGGCTGTGCCATGGCATGCCGTGCCTTCACCACCGGCTGCGCCGCCATGTGAGTAGGCTGCCTGCCATCAGACTCTGACTCTGATGCGTTATATGCACCGGGCGCCGCTGAAGACACACCTGCCGCCGGACGCGATGGCACGATGATCATTTTGAGGGCCATCGCGGTCTCATAGACAGCGCGTTGGTAATCCTCCTCCTGCTTGCCATACGGGTCGTCGATATCAGCGCCTTCTGGCACGTGGGCACGCAACATCTGAGAGATGGAATCGATGTAACGAATCCTGCCCGCAATATCGGAATTGGGAATCATGCCATTGATGTCAGCGTACCGGCACATATTAGCGAAATCGGTGAGCAGATACGTGTGCTTGACCTTCGAGGGAGCCAGCGACACGATGGAACTGCGCTGACGCTTCTCAAAGCACAGGATGATGTCTTGCTTTATCGCGATTGAATTGGTGAGGCGCTGCGAACGGAACGAGGATGCGTCAATGCCTGCGTTGAGCAATATGGTGCCGACGGTGGACTGAATCGGGTGGTTGATGAGTCCGCGAATGCCTGCACTGGATACGTGGATAGGCGCATGACGGAAATACATGGACGCTAATGCATCGGCAGCTGCAGAACGGCAAATGTTGCCGGTGCACACGAAGAGGATGTTGAGCTCCTGCGACATGGGACTCCTTCAAAAAACACTTGCGACCATGATACACAACATTTCTTGGAACCACACGTGGCGACCGTGCACGTGCACCGCACCGTGTGATTCCAAAGACAAGATGGCGGCAGTGGAATCCAGCCACTGCCGCCATCTCGCGAGGAAGAGGACTCAATCCGCTATCATGCGAAACGCATTCTCACGCCGCATGCTCTGCAGTGCTGGCGTTCTTCGCGCCAGACCCTTTCTCATCGCCATAGCCGTAGCCATATCCATAGCCATAACCATAACCGTAGCCATCATGCGATTTCTCGTTGAGGAAGGTCATAACGTATCCCAGCACATTCACATGGGAGGATTCCAGCTGATCATGCGCCGCGGCGAGCTCGGCACGCTTCACGCGGTTGCTGGCGCACACCATCACGACGCCGCCGGCCTTGTTGCCAAAGTTCAGGGCATCGCTGGCGACAGCAAGCGGAGCCGTATCGATGAGCACGTAATCATACACGTCACGCGCCTGATCGATGAGATTCGACATAGTCTCGGAGCCGAGCAGCATGCTAGAATTCGCAGGACGGGCACCGGCAGGGAACACGAAGAAATTCTTCTTCCAGTAACGCTGCACAACGTCACGCACATGCGCCTGGCCAGACAGCACGTGCGACAAACCAGCGGCACCCTCCATACCGAAATGCTTCGCCACGGACGGGTGGCGCAGATCGGCGTCAATGAGCATGACGGATGATCCGTTCTCAGCGAGAGCCGCAGCCGCATTGCATGCCACGGTGGTCTTGCCCTCAGCAGGGATGGATGAGGTAAACACAATGAGTTTGCCTTTATGACCATCGTCAGGCACACCGAGGAATGACAGATTCGTGCGAAGACGACGGAAATCCTCAGCCACGGGAGATGCAGGGTCAGCCACGATGATCGGCTGAGACTGTTTGAGCTGGTCAGACTCCGGCACCCGACCGATACGGGAGGCCCCCAAGATTTGGCGCACGGTGGCGGAATCATGAACTTTCGTATCCAGCATCTCAGCGATAAGCGCAATGCCGCATCCTGCGACCAAGCCAAGCACAATTGCTGCAATCAGCACCATGTTTTTCTTCGGTTTGGAAGGCGCCGTCGGCACGGTGGCTTTCTTTATGAGTTGCAACGAAATCACGGACTTGTCGCCACCAGTGGACTTCGCCACTTGGTCAGACAAACTCTGAGCGGTTGCATCAGCGATTTGGGCGGCGAGCTGCGGATCTGTATCGGTAACACTGATGTTGAGTATCAATGTGTTCGTCGGATTCGTCGCGGAAATTTCGCCTGCAAGCTGCTGGGTGGTCTTCGACAGGTGCAACTGGTCGATCACAGGCTGAAGCACCGCGTCGGATTCCGCGAGCGATGAATACGAAGCGATCTGCTTTGACAGATACGTAGACACCGTATTCATCTGGTTGAGCTGCGAGTTCTCAGAATCGTCAGAATTCGACGTATAGCTTGCGAAAACCTGCGATGTGGCGGTATATACGCGTGTTGCCGTCGCCAGATAACCAATGGCAGCCGCAACGATCACGACGAATGTAATCAGCGCGGGAATCCATCGCCGTCGCAAAATCTTCAGCAAATCGCCAATTGTCATTTGTCCTCCATACTCCTTATGGCAGTTTCGCACCGGCGCAATCTTTCAAGACGGCGATCTATGATGCGATCCCCATCTGACACAGCTCAGCCCCAACTCGGATTCGCCAGTCTTGTGAAAAATCACAACCAATGTAACAGCCAGCCAGCGGTCTCCCGGTTCCCGAACACGGTGGATGGCCCAGCAAACGAACATGACGCCCCATGGAACGTCAGCGACCACAAGACCGCTTCATTGCAGGAATAGCGTGATTCCATTTCCCTGCCCCCATAGGAATGTCGTCCGATTGTTGGATTTGCAGCCATGTTATAAGCACACGGAAACCTTGCGAATTCCCATGGCATAACTACTTGCCATAGCATGGTAAGACATATCATGGACGGTAGCAGGACATTGCAGGCAACGTTTTGCCGCCATCCATGCTTGCCTCACCATCTGGGCACAAGAATCTCGTATGCCAATGCAGCTCAGTACTGGTAGTCGATGTTGCTTTCTCCGTTGCCGCTGGGGGTCTGGCGCAGTGTGAGTTTCTGGGCACCGCTCGCGCACTGCACGTCGAAATCCACACTCACGGATTCACCAGGGCCGATCGTTGCCTGGAACGTCGACACATCGTGGCCATCAACGGTCACGGAATTGACCGCCGACCCCGACGACACCGACACATTACTAATCTGACCGCCTGCAGGCGCATACAGATACACGCGTTCGACGGATTGCCCCACACCTTCGGAATCCTTGTCAGTTCCCACAATATAAGCCGCCTGGCCATCGACGCTCGTCAGCGTATTGGCGAATGTGTAATGCACGTGGTACGTCGTGTCGCTGGACTTTGTAAGCGTCGCGGTGCGCGACGTGTACCAGTCAAGCTTCGACGCATGCATCTGTTGCATATACACGCCGACCTCAGGCTTGGAGGGGTCCGTGCCGACCTCTCCGGTGAGGCCCGCGTCGCGCAGTGCCTGCTGATCCTCTGTGTGGAACGACCACATGTACACATGGTTGCCCTTGGCGGCGTCAAGCAGCACATCGGACAGCTTCATGAGCTTGCTCACATTCATGTCCGTGAAGACATTCTTGACAACCTGCGTGGCTACGGCTGCGAAATACGTGTCTTGTTCAGACACCGGCAGTTCATTGTAAACGTCATGGAGCAGGAACTGCGCAGTGTTCGTGCCATTGAGCACCCTGCCGTCGGGCATCGTGATGTCGCCCGACGCCCCGATGAGCTGCTGCAATGCGTAGGGGTCAAGGGAGAGGACTCCGTCGCAATCCGTTCCATTGCCACCGAAGCTCGCCGCCTTCCAAAAATCATTGGCCTGCTGCGCCACATCAGGGAAGTTCGGATTGG
>CAYVHC010000028.1:0-13449 GCA_964451025.1 uncultured Bifidobacteriaceae bacterium | reverse complement strand
GCCGCCTTCCAAAAATCATTGGCCTGCTGCGCCACATCAGGGAAGTTCGGATTGGTGGTCATATTATGCACGACAGAGCCGTACACCAATCCCGCCGAAATCTGACGGAACAGCGTCGCCTGGCTATCAGTGACGTCGGAAAGGCCGGAATTAGTCGGCCATTGGGCGTCAGCATAGAAATCATTGACAGAAATCACGCCATTGTTCATCGTCAGCGAGCCCATGGACCCCACCAGACCACCGGTGGAACGCGCCTCGGATGTTGTCTGGGCAATGATCGCATAGGTGCGGGCACCGCTCGCCCCTGCGAAGCTAGGCAGCGTGACCATCAGAGCGGAAATCCCATTGAGCTGTTCGGCGAGCGCACGAATCTTGGCAACCGCATCATCATATTGGGTGCGGATCTTGGCAATCACCGGTTCCTTGACGGAATCAAGCATCGCGACCTGCTGCTGCAGCGTCGAATTGACGGATGCCATCTGTTGCGAAGCGTCGGAAATCGGCTGAAGGTTCAAATTGCCATCTTCCGTGGTGAGCGATGCGGATTCCAAGCCGGACACGACCTGCCCGAATTGCGGGACCACATCGCTGATCAAGGTGTCCGCCACATCGGCAAGCGTCTGGACGGCGATGATGTCGCCTCCCACTTTGGGCAGTTTGGCGGCACGGTTCCAATCAGCACCGTGCACGATGTGCCGGGCCTGCGCCGTGTTTTGCTGAGCCTTGGGAAGGTTTGCCTCAATCTTGGCGAGGTAATCCTCGTTTGAAGCGGAGTCGCCGCGTTGCATAAGCGAGACGGCTTCTTTCTCCAACGCCTTGACCTGCATGGCCTGTGCATACAGCTGCTTGTACCAGTGGTATCCGAGGACTCCACCGGTGGCAACCAGCACAAACACCACTACCACGACGGTAACAATGACATTGCGAACCGTGTGCCGTGAGCGTGTGCCGTCGTTCGCTCCGTGCTTCATGACCATGGGACCGACCCTTCTGTGTGTGAACGATGCGAAACCAACATCCATCGCTTTCGCCACGCAACGCATGACACGTTGCCCTGCGAACGCTCTGCGCCCCCTGCGCGCGGATGCCTGTTAACGGTTGTCTAGCATAACATCACGGGACGGCACACTGTCAGTTCAGTTCAGGTCAGGCGGCGCCCGCAGCAGCCCCTGGGTCCTCGGGCATTCCCCAATCAATCGCCTGGATCGCATAGCCATCCTTGACGCCGTCGTCCGTGGCGAAACCGAAATGCTGCGCCACCTCCACCATGGCATCGCGGTCCGGGAATCCGGATTGCACGGCAAGATCGCGATTGTCCGTCCATGCGCACGGTGCATCCGCCTCTCCCCAGTCCACGGCATACTTGCCGTCGCTCTGCCGTTGCAATACATAGACCTGTGAAGGGGCGACGAGGTCCTCGAAATCAGCGATCGGATCGTCGCCGCTCCATTCGACGGCAGCGATCTCATAGCCATCCGCCGGTTGCGGCGCGTCGCCCTGCGCGGGCGTGCGCGCCAGCCCATAGGTCGCGCACGCAGCGGCAGCCTGCTTCGCGGTGGGGAATGCCGTCGACAACTGTGGGTCGTCGACCCATGTCCAATCATGATCGGCGGGCTTGATGCCGTAGTCGACGAAATACTTACCGTCTAAGATGCGGCGGATGGCGTAATCGATGCCGCTGCTGTCGCTGGTGCGCATACCGTTCCCGTTCCTCTCTGCCCCGACGTCAGGGCTTGTTGCACGCTGTCTTTCTTCCTCCTGATTATAAGAAGCCCATCATAAGGGGCTGCGGCGCACCGCTGTGCGCGGGCGCGTGCGCTGCTTGATCGTCGACAGATCGAAGACGTCGTCGCAGGCGGACGCGACCTGTCGCGAGTGCGTGACGATGATGACGGTTCGGCCGTCGTCAACGATGCCGCGGAAAATATCGATGATTATTTGTGTGGATTCGGGATCGAGGTTGCCGGTGGGTTCGTCCGCGATCACGACCGTCGGCCGGTATGACAGCACTCGGGCGATTGCTACGCGCTGCTGCTCGCCGCCGGAAAGGTGCCCGATCCGACGGTCCGCGTACTCGTCCGGCAGATCGACCTGTTCGAGCACATGCAGCACCGTCTCCTTCGCCTGCTGCTTGCCGTGATAGGCTCCGGCGAGTTTCATGCTCATGATGATGTTTTCGCTGACCGTCATGCCCGGCATGAGGTTGAAGGATTGGAAGATCACGCCGATTTTGCTGGCACGGTACGCGTAACGGTCCTGAGAGGCGAGATTGCGCCCTTCATACAGCACCTGTCCGCCGGTGGGCACCGCCAAACCCGACAGCAGCGACAGCAGCGTTGTCTTGCCTGTGCCGCTGGGGCCAATGACCGCGTGCATGCGACCGGAGGCGAACGCGTGGCTCATATGGTCGAGCACAAGCGGCAGCCCTGGCTTGTAGCGGTACGAGACGTCCTTGAGCTCCAGAACCACATCCTGGGTCGCGACCATGGCGCCATCCGTGGAGGCGGCGGAATCCGTAGTGGAAAGAGCAACGGAACGAGTGGATGGTTGTGTCATGTCAGCTCCTGTCTGCCAAAATCTGCAACGGTTCATACCGCAGCACCCAAATGACGCCCACCAACCCCGCGATGAGCGCGAGAGCGAGGATTGCGAGCGCCGCCAATCCAACGGTTGTGAGGTTCACGCTGGCGTTGACCGAACTCATGTATTGCGTCACCTGTCCCATCGGCCCGCCTTTCCGATTACCGTCCGCCGCGGAACCGTCAGGCGGAACGGAGGCACCGGAAGAAGCGGAGGCGTCAGAAGACGCAGAAGCATCAGAACTTGCCGTGTCCGATGGCGTGCCTTGCGCCCCGGCTGCCGCGCCTCCTTGCAGCTGCCGGCCGAAATTGCTTTGCTGCTGCTGCGCCTGCGATTGCGCGGATGATATTTCGCTGGCAAGCAGCTTGTTGGACACGGGCACGCTTGCGGCTGCGCCGACAGCGGTGCCGATCAGCAACCCCAAGACCGCGACGATGACCGTCTCGACGACCATCTGCCCGGCGACGGTGCGCTTATGCATGCCCATGGCGGTCATGACGCCCATCTCATACGTGCGCGTGCGGATCGAGAACAGTGTCATCGCCACCAGCATCACCGCCCCGAGCGCAAGCACCACGAGAAGCAGCGTCTTGGCGAATTTCGACAGGTTGAGCAACGGCTCTATGGATTTTTCGTAAGAGTCCACATCCGACGACTGCACTTGGTACGAGTCACTCAACCCGGCGTCGGCGCACGCGTGCACGAACGCGTCATAATCAGTGCCGGAGCCGAGCACATAAGTGTAGGAGATTTGCGTGGAATCATTGGAATCCGCATCAAGCCCCAATGCGCTCATCGTCGCCATGCTCACGATGATCCTGTCCGAGGTGCTTTGTCCGAAACCGCCTGGGCCGAAAGAGCCGCCCGAATCCGCGCCCGTGCTGGTGTATGTGCCGACCATGGTGAAGGTGATCTGGGTGCCTGCTGAATCCGCGACGACGAATGTGTCGCCTACTGACAGCCCGTTGAGCTGCGCGAATTCATCGGTGACCATCGCGTCGTAGCTGCCATCGGAATTGACGGCATCAAGGGTGTCCGATGTGCCTGTGGTGACCGCTTCGCCGCTTGACACGGTGATTCCCAGGTTCGCCAACGCTTCGTCGTTTGACAATCCCACCACGGTGAAATCCGAGGAGCTCATCGGGGATTCCGCTCCCCTGCCGCCGAATCCTTGACCACCGTCAGGCGACTGGCCGGATTGTGCAGAATCGGAGCCAGCGGAATCCGACGAACTCGATGACGCGGCATCGGATGATGAGGAGCTGGACGACACCGGCTCGGCTTGTCCCTCCACCGCGGTGAGCCCTGCGGTCTGGGAATAATATGAGCTGGTGAGCAAGGATCCGGCGGCGGTTGCGTAGGCTTCGTAATCCGCCAGCGTGAGCTGCATGTCGTTCATCGCCGTCCGTGCCGCCTCGCGCGTGGAGGAATCATTGCCAGAGGAATCCCCGTCGGAGGAATCGCCGGAGGCACTCCCCGCGGCATCCTTGATGATCTGGCTGCGGTTCATGCTGATGGTGGCGGTGACCGATTGGTTTGCCAGTCCCGATGCCTTGGCTGTCTGAGCCGCCTGCATGATGGCGAGGCTGATGACGACAGCCGCGGTGATGACGGTGAATACGATGACGAGAAGCAGGGAGTATCCTGTGCGTCGTCGTACAGACTGCCATGCGTTTTCGAATATCATGGCCTTCCCTTTCTGGATGATGGTCTGGATGATGGTTTCGTGAGCGGAATCCGCGGCAACGTCCTGAACCACAATGCCGTCTGTGCATTGTGGCGTTCTTATCACCGGCCGCCGATGCTGGGAACCGCTGGTATCCAGCTCGCTGATGCCTGTGCCCGTGAATGCTTGGGTTCTGCGCGTGTGCGCATTGCGTAGGATTCGTTTGAAATCAGTGTTGCAGCGCAACCATCGAAGCGATTGAAGGCCACACGACAAATACCCCAGAAAACGCTTTTAACTCTCTGAATGGAGAGAATCGACAGCTCGGTTTATTGACTCCTGCTTGTCGGTCAGCTCCCATATAGTGAAGAGACTGTTGAAGGAACAGGCACAAGGGCATGCGCAATACAACCGGGGACATTTCACACACCAGCAGCAGCGGGCTGCAATCCAACCAGTCCGTTGCATCACCGACCGCAATCAGCACCATGGACGACCATCACAAACGCCATATGCACCGATTCAAGGCAGTGACCGCCGCCATTGTGCTTGCGCTGTGTGCAGGCGGGGTAACGGCGTACACGCGCATCACGCCCGCGCAATATCTCACGCAGGCGCAATCTCTCCAACCGTTGGGCGACGACATCAACGCCATCTCACAATCCGTCGCCAGCATGGGCAGTCAACTCAGCGACGGCGCTGCCGATAGCGGCACCCAGGCCACCGACGCCGCCGCGGCGATTTCGAATGCCGCGACAACGCTCAGCGACCATGTTGACGCACATCGCAAGGACCGGTTGCTCTCCCGCGACTCCACCGCAGCCGGCAAATATTCCGCTTTCGCCGACGCCGCGCATACCTACGCTTCGGCAGCCGCCGCATACGCCCGTACCGCCGAACCGCTCGCCGCGGCGTCTCTGGCATGCCACGGCGCAGGCGTCACCCTCACCGTGGGAGACAACGTGCAGTTCCTCACGGATTATGGCTCATACTTGGATTCATGCTCCGCAGCGCTCGACGCACTCGATTCTGCGGATTCAGCGGATTCGACAGACCAATCGGCCGTCTCCGCCTCCCGACAGTGGAGCGATTCCACACGCCAGTTCATATCTTCGCAGCGCAGCACGCTCGCCGCATTGCAACAGATGGGCAGCACGTCGGATATGTCCCTCGACGCGTTCTCCACATATCTGACGAAGCTGGGCACATTGTCAGCGGCAAGCGCACCAGACGCCACGCAGGCGCTGCAATCCTGGTCCTCGACCCTCACTAGCCTCGACCCCGCCGAGTCCTTGCACGAAGTCGAGTCATACTTGTATCAGCAATCCGCCCGCTGACCCGATTCACCGTCGGCCGCATCACAGAGACCGCACAGGCACCGCGGCGGCACATGACCAGCGGCGGCACACAATCAGCTCTTCACAGGAAGACTCGAGGTTCGATATGACAGACCAGCGCATGGACTCTCCCCAGCACGACCGCCCGGAGCAGGATTCCCCGATACACCAACGGGCGCAGCAATCCCCCGAGAGGCACCCAGACGCCCCGGCTTGGCTCGACGGCGAGGGCATGCACTTGGCCGACGACCGGCTCAAGCGCAAAATCAGCAACAAACCCGTCTCGGCAAGCACGATCAGCGGTCTCATCGATGGCTGCCCGGCGAAATTCATCTTCACCAGCCTGCTGGCGGATACGGTGATTCCCAAGACCCCCGACGACCCGCGGGTGCGCGGCACGATCTTCCACCGTGCGTGCGAGTTGTATTACACCATTGCGCCGCAGGAGCGGGGCGAGCACATCGATCTCGAGCGTTTCGAAGAATGCAAGCTGCAGGCGTTGGACGAAAATCCGGACATGAAGGACGACCCCGGGCTGCGCGCGTGGTTGGAGTCCGCTTCGCAACGCTTCTGCTCGATGGGCCCCGATTCCACGGATGTGACGGTGGCCCAGTACCGTACCGACGACGGCACGGAGCGTCCGGCAACCGAAATGAAGATTTCGCTTCATCTCGATGGCGTGCGACGCCGCGTCTTCGGGGCAATCGACCGCCTCGTGGCAGCCTCCCCCGACGACCCCCGCACGGTCATCGTGGATGATTTCAAAACCGGCCGCAAGGCAAGCGTGTATTCCGAGCACATGCGCTTCGCCGACTTCTCATATCTGCGTCAGCAGACGCTGTATGCCATGCTGCTGGAGCACGACACCCGCACGTTCGAGAACGGATGGAACCCGATCGGCGGCCGTCTGCTCTTCCCGCTCGCCGAGCATGTGACGGTGCATGACGAAGGCTCGGGGCAGGACATGCAGCTGCCGGTGAAGAACGGCGCGCTGATCTGCCTGGATGTGAAAGACGCACGCCATCGCACACGCACATTGGAAGAAGCGGCACGGACCAGCGACATGCTGGACCATGAATACGAGACGAACCTGTACGATTATCGTCCCTCCAACCTGTGCGCATGGTGTCCATTGGCGCGCATCTGCCCTGCCGCGCGCATCAGCGACAGGGACAACGCGCAGCAGGCCGTGGCCACGCAGCCGGACGCCGCGACCCTGGCCCCTGCCATCGTCTGCGCATGATTGCGCATCAGCGCATCATTTGATGATCGGCGAATCTGCGCTGGACACGTTGATGTAGGTCAGGGAGGCGTAGTTGGCGTCGCCGGCGTCCTTCTTGCCCAGGATCGCCGACACCACGCTCGCCTTGAATGCAATGTCGGAGGAATCACCCCACAGCACTGTCACGCCATCGTCCATGACGGAGGTGATGGAGTCACGTGTGGGAGCCGTGGTGCTTGTCACGCGCGCCGCAAGCGCGGAACCGAGTCCGCCCAGCACTTTCACCGCTTGCGCTGTCGCCTCGTTGTTGGCGACGGCATCCACGGAATCCACGTCGATGCGAGGAATGGAGCCATACGCGGATTCGTCACTTTGCTTGACGAGCTGTTCGCCATCCTGCGTGACCGGCACCAAGGAATTGTCGGATGTGACATGAAGGACGGCGGCGGGCTGGGCGCTGGTGAACGTCACAACGAGGCCATGGGGAAAACGCCGCTGCACCTTCACATCGCTCACGCCTACGATTGCGTCGAGTTTGGAAGCGATGCTGTGTGAATCAACGAGCAGCAGCGACGTGCCGTTGTCAGCGTCGACGATGGATTCGACCTGGGAAGCGTCAATCCATTGGTTCGTTCCGGTGATGACGGCAGTGGATGCATCGTATCGGAACAGGGGCGAGAGAAACGCCGCCCATCCGCAGCCTGCGACAATCAGCACAACGAGCACCAGGACGACGATGCGCCGCACGATTCCATGAACCGCCGCCGTCTGTCGTTCTTTGCGTCTGCTGGGAAAATTCACGATCTTCGGTCGCACCAGCATGCCGGGGTTGCCGCCTATCCGCGGATCTTCAATGCGTTCGGCAACCGACGGGCCGGGCTTGAGCTGACGGGCATCGATGAATCCTTCGCTGGCCTGCGGGGAGACGAGGATGTCATCCGCCGGCATGCGTGCAGGCGTGCTGGTGTCACCTGAGCGAACGCTACGCGGCCCAGGATGGCGCGCAGCCTGATTTCCCCGGTTGCGGCGCGATGCCGGTTCACTGGACGTGGACGAATCGGCATCGTGCGCATCGGAGTGGTTCGACGATACGACGCGCCGGCTCATGCGGCTCCGTTCGCCTCAGCGTCCGCGCCTGCAGCACCAGCGGCGCCGAAACGATCACGCAAAGCGGCAAGGATTGCGTCATCCATCGTGGTGATGCTTCCAGCTCCCACCGTGAAGATAACATCGCCGGGGCATGCGCGCGCCGCGATGTCCTGCGCAGCATTGGCCATGTCCGGCTCCGCGCTGATCCACGCGCCGCCGATGCCCTGCTGGTCCGCGGCATCCGGGATCGTATGCTCCGTCACATCCGGCCAATCCTCCTGCTTTTCACGCGCCGGATAGATGCCGGTCACGATGACGTCATCGGCTTTGTGAAGGGCCTGTGCGAAACGGCTGGCGAAGAAATGGGTGCGGGAGAACAGGTGCGGCTGGAACACGACGCGCAGCTTCGCCTGCGGATAACGGCGGCGCGCGGCGTCCAGCAATGCAGCGATCTCCGTGGGATGATGCGCGTAATCGTCGATAAGCGTCACGCCACCTACGACACCCTTTATTTCGAAGCGTCGCGCCGCACCATAGAATTCACGGATGCCACGCACCGCATCCGCCGGGCGCATGCCCAGCAGCAGGCACGTGATGATGGCGGCAGCAGCATTGCGCGCATTGTGGATTCCCGGCACTCGCAGTTCGACAGGCACCGAGAACGTGGGCTCCGCCTGCGTCTCGTACTCAGGAATCAGAGAGGCAGGGAACGTGAGGGTGAAATGCTCGGGGAAGTTCGCCGCGTCGGCGGGTTCCTCGGATGCCACCTGCTCGCCCTCGGCACTGACGGATTCATGGCCGATGTGCACGATGCGCACCGCACCAAGGTCGGGCAATTGCGTCGGATCCTGCGTCGTATAGGCGACGGCACGCCGCTTCTTGGAATCATCAAGGCTGCGCAACACCGCCAGCGCGCCCGGGTCGTCGGCGCATGCGACCACATGCCCGACGGCATGGTGGGCGTATTGCACGAACGCCTGCTGGAATGCATCCTTCGTCTGATAGTGGTCCAGATGGTCCGCTTCCACGTTGGTGATGACAGCGATGTAGGGATGGTATTTTTCGAAGCTGCCGTCGGATTCATCCGCCTCGGCGATCATCACATCGCCATGGCCAGCATGGCCGCCGTCGATGACACCACGGCGTGTGCGCACGCTTCCGCCAATCGCATACGAGGGGTCGACGAGATTGCCCGATCCCGCGGTCTCGAGGATCTGGGCGATCATGGCGCTTGTCGTCGTCTTGCCATGGGCGCCGGCAACCGTGACGGAGCGGTGGGAGGCAAGCAGCAGCGCGAGGATGTCGCTGCGATGCACCAAGTACTTGCCTTCCTTCACCGCTTCCTGAATCTCCGGATTGTCGGGTTTGATGGCGCTCGACCACACGACGGTCTTCGCGCCACGCACGTTCTCGGCCCGCTGGCCGTAATAAATGTGTGCGCCAAGCTTGGCAAGGTGGTTGGTGCGCACGGACTCCTCCCTGTCGGAACCGGAGACATCAACGCCTTGTTCCAGCATCATCTCGGCGAGCACGCTCATTCCTGCCCCGCCGATGCCAATGAAATGAGTGCGCCCCAAATCCTCAAGATGAGCCTTCGCATAGGTGATCGGCTGGCTCGTCGGATCAAGAATGACGGATACACTACCCTGCGTCATCGCATTCCTCGCTTCCATCGCTGGGGGTTTGTTTCCACTGTAGTCTGCCGCCGTGCAAGGCGTGTTTCTGTTTCCATGAAGCGTGACCATACTACGCGTTCGCACCGACGCGGGACGATGCGATGCGCAACACTTCCTGCGCCATCGCATCCGCTGCGTCACGGATGCCATATGACCATGCCGCCTCGCCCATCGCGTGCAGGCGAGTGCGGTCATGGACCAATGCCGGCACGTGCTGCTTCACCCAATCCGCGGTGAAATCAGCATCGTCGACGAGCAGCCCGCCGCCAGCGTCGACGACCGGCTGGGCGTTGAAACGCTGTTCGCCATTGCCGATGGGGAGCGGCACGTAGATGGCCGGCACACCCAAGGCGGTGATTTCCGCAACAGTGCCGGCGCCGGAACGACAGATCACCAGGTCCGCTGCTGCGAACGCCTCGTCCATGCGCTCCCAGTATTCGGTCGCATGATAGCTGCCCTCGCTGGAATCCCCCAGGCCGCAGATGCGGCTCTCCCCCGCCACTGTCGCGACGGTGGAACGCACCACGTCGATCTTGCCCTTGCCGGTCAGATGCACGACCTGCCCCAAGTCAAGCAGCGTGTCGGCGGCCTGCGACACGGCGTTGTTGAGGCTCAGCGCTCCCAAGGAACCACCGGTGACAAGGATCATCGGAAGCTGCGGGTCAAGCCCCAAGCGAATCTTCGCGCTTGTGTGCGTCGTGTCGCGATCCGCTTCGAGCTTGGCCGCCATGCGGGCAATCGGTTCACGCAACGGCAGGCCGACGCGGCGGATCGGAGCCGAGGATTTCAATCCCGTGCCGTCGTACACTGTGCCGATGAAGCTCGCCCATCGCGCCCCCAGCTTGTTGGCCATGCCGGCGCGCGCGTTCTGCTCATGGATGACGATGGGAATGCCCGCCTTGTGTGCGGCATAATACGCGGGCGCAGCGGCGTAACCTCCCACGCCCACGACCACATCCGCCTGGCGCTCGGCAAGGATGTGCCTCACCTTCGCAGTCTCCGCTTTCCACAACCCCGGGAAACGAAACATGTAGCCGTTCGGTTTGCGCGGGAACGGGACTTTTTCAATCGTGTCCATCGGCAATCCCGCAGCGGGCACCAGCGTGGACTCCAGCCCCACCTGCGTGCCGATGACGGACAGGCTCGCCTGCGGGTCACGGCGGGCGATGGCGGCCGCGATGGACAACAGCGGGTTGACGTGGCCTGCGGTGCCCCCGCCAGCCAGCACGATATGCACATTCCTTCTTCCAGACATGCCTACCACCTTATTACTTTCTGTGCCGCTTTCCCCATGAACATTCCCATATCAAGAACATTCCTGCATCACGGACACTCCTACGCCATGACTGTTCCTTAATGAATCCCGCGCCTGCGAATCCCGCGCCTGCGACATGCGCGCGAACGCCACCGCACCGCCGCACGGGTCTCGCAACGGCGCATCACCGCGATGTCACATTGCGAATCGCCGGGATGCGCCGCGCCTCATAGCACACGACTCCGCACGCTCCCATGCAGCAGATCAACGAACTGCCACCGGAACTGAGGAACGGCAACGGCAGGCCAGTGACGGGGAACATCTCCACCACGACGGCGATGTTGATGACCGCCTGGGGGATGATCCAGAAGAACACGGCGATGAGCGTAAGGCTGCCCACGACGTGCGGATGGTTGAGCGCCATGATGACAAGGCACCAGCCCATGAGCACGAACAGCAGGATGACGAACAGGGCTCCCACGAATCCCAGTTCCTCGCCGATGACCGCGAAGATGAAATCGCTTTCGGCTTCCGGCAGGTAGTTCCATTTCTCATAGGAATTGCCCAAGCCCACGCCACCGACGCCGCCGGTGCTCAATGCATAGATGCCATGGATGACCTGATAGCAATTGCCCTGCAGATCCGCGTCGGAAGCGGTGCATCCCTGGAACAGCATCTTGATACGGCTGATGCGGCTGGCGTTCAGGAACAGGGCGAACGTTCCCAAGACGACGATGGCGACAGCGCCTACCTTGATCATCTTCCCCGGGATGCCTCCTGCGATCAGCACACCAAGGACGATGGTGATGAGGATGAGGCATGTGCCCATGTCCCTGGACACCGCGAAGACGAATCCAATCACCGCGAAAGACGCGGCAAGCGGAACCAGCCAATTGATCAGACCAGAGTGGTCGCGCGAGCGCTGCGCGTTGAAAACAAAAAGCGGCAGGACCGTGCACAAGGCCAGCTTGAGCAACTCCGCGGGCTGGAATTGCACACCGGCGATGGCAAGCCAGCTCTTGTTGCCCTGATACTCGACGCCGAAGATCATCAGGCCCAGCTGAGACAGCACAGCAATCGCCGCAAAGAACAGGACAACGAAGCGATGGCCGTTTTTGATGTGACGACCGTGGAAGTTGATCATGAACAGCACCATCAACAGCAAGCCAAGAGCGATGAACTTAAGCTGTTGAAGCACCGCCGCGATAGGTGATTCACCTGCGGTGACGAGTTCCACGCTGGAGCTGGAATACACCATGACCAGGCCAAGCAGCGTAAGGGCCACGGCCGATGCGACGAAACCGAAATAGCAATACACAGGATTGAGGAGGAACCTCCACCCGGTGTAACGCACTGTGGAGATTGCCGGCGCCTGGGTATCGTCCACATTGTCGAGGCAATGCCTAATCGCGCACCCCGCGCGGCGCATCCATGATGCGGATGGATCCTCATCGGGCTTATAGGTGCTGCGCTGTGCCGCGCCCTGCTCGGCGCTCCGGCGGCTGCGATTGGCCCAGCGGCGTGTGCGCCGAGGAGCCGGCACCGACGCATCCGCCGAACCGCGCCTCATGCGGTCGTATTCGGGCGAGCCGAATTGCGGAGCGTGGCGGCGCTGATCCGCCTCATCATCCCTGTCGCCACCGGAATTCACGGTGCGGCGTGAAGCATGACCGGTGCTGTGGGAATCGCTGCGCACATCACGCGCCATGCGCCTTCACCCACCCTTGTGCCGCGGTGGCGAACTTCTCGCCACGGTCGGCATATGACACGAATTGGTCCATCGATGCGCATGCCGGCGCCATGAGCACCACGTCACCGGGCTGTGCGATGCGGGCGGCTTCCTCCACGGCTCGTTCCATGACCGTGTCACGTGGCTCGGGGTCAATGAACGTCACGGGGATGTCCGGCGCCTGCGAGGCGAAAGCCTCACGCATCGGCTGCTGATCCACGCCGATGATGACTGCGGCCTTGATCGTGTGCGCTTGGTCGCGTACCAAGTCTTCGAAACGGGAGCCTTTGGCCAGGCCGCCGGCAATCCACACGACGGACTTGGGGGCATAGCTCGACAGCGATGCGTGCGCGGCATGGGCGTTCGTCGCCTTCGAATCATCGACGAAGCGAATGTCACCCTCGCTGGTGTGAGCGCTTGCCACGAGCTGGATGCGATGCCCGCCAGGCTCGAACGCCTTGAGCGCCTGCAGCGCGGTGAAGGAATTGACGCCCATGCCGCGGGTGAGTGCGTATGCGCACAGGGCGTCGGCCAGCAGATGCGGGTACACGGTGCCGTCCGGCTCCGTCAGATGCGTAAAGTCAGTGACGCGAATGAGGTTCTCATGCGCCTGTTCGCTGCGCAGCGCGGATCTGTCGCACACCCAGCCGTCCTTCACGCCGATCTGTCCGTCGCCCGGCTCATGGAGGGTGAAGCCGATGCGCATGCAATCGGGGCCGGTGACGGCCTGCTTGGCGAGCCGCACGACGTTGGGGTCGTCGGCATTGTATACAAGCGCGCGCTTGACGCCACGGTAGACCTTCGACTTGTCGTACATGTAGTTGGCGAATCCGCCATGCCAGTCGAGGTGGTCGTCGGCGAGGTTAGTGATCGCAGCGCAGTCAAGCGCCAGACC